>JAQBHE010000086.1:0-10647 GCA_032128015.1 Holophagae bacterium | reverse complement strand
ACCGCAAGATGCACATCCCCGACGACCCGGCGTTCTTCGAGAAGTACTACTTCGCCCCCGGTGATCTCGGCTTCCGGACCTTCGACGTCGCGGCCGGTCGCATCGGGACCCTGATCTGTTGGGACCAGTGGTATCCGGAGGGCGCGCGGCTGACCGCACTCCAGGGCGCGTCGGTGTTGTTCTACCCAACCGCCATCGGCTGGCACCCGCACGAGAAGGACGAGCACGGCGCCAACCAGCGCGACGCCTGGAAGACCATCCAGCGCAGTCATGCGATCGCCAGCGGGGTCTACGTCGCTGCGGTCAATCGGGTCGGCCACGAGCCCGGGCCGGTCGGCCAGGCGGGAATCGAGTTCTGGGGCAGCAGTTTCCTCTGCGACCCGTTTGGGGTGGTGATCGCCGAGGCCTCGACCGACCGCGAGGAGATCCTCATCGGCGAGGTCGACTTGCGCCGGATCGAGGACGTGCGGCGCAACTGGCCGTTCCTCCGCGATCGGCGGATCGACGCCTATCGCGGCCTCGACCAGCGGTTCCTCGATTGACTCCCCCGCCAGACCCTGTCCCGACCGCGGCCGCGCGCGGCTACACGCTGCCCGCCGAATGGGACCGCCACCAGGCGACCTGGCTCGCGTGGCCCCACAACGCCCGCGACTGGCCGGCCAAGTTCTCGCCGATCCCATGGATCTACGCCGAGATCGTGCGCCAAGTCGCGGCCAGCGAGACCGTGAGGCTGTTGGTCAATGACGCGGCGCATGAGGCGCGGGCGCGGCGGGTGCTGCGGCGTGCCGGGGTCGAGCTCGGTTCCGTCGAGCTCCGCCAGCTGCCGACCGACCGGGTGTGGACCCGCGACTCCGGTCCGCTGTTCGTGCGTCGTGACGGGTCGCGACCGTCCCTGGGCGTCGTGGGCGTCGCGTTCAACGCCTGGGCGAAATACCCCAACTTCGACAACGACCGCCTGGTCAGCCGGGCGGCCGCACGCGCGGTCGGTGCCGAGTGGCTGCCCGCGTGCTACCGCGGTCGGCGGGTTGTGCTGGAGGGCGGCGCCATCGACACCAATGGCTCCGGCAGCCTGCTCACCACCGAGGAATGCCTGCTCGACCCAGCGGTCCAGGTGCGCAACCCCGGCTTCGACCGCGGCGACTACGAGACCATCTTCCGCGAGCTCTTCGGTATCTCGAACGTGATCTGGCTCGGCCGGGGCATCACCGGCGATGATACCCATGGCCACATCGACGACATCGCGCGCTTCGTCGGCCCCAAGACTGTCGTGGTGGCGACCGAGCCGAACCCCGCCGACCCCAACCATCAGTTGCTGGCAGAGTGCCACGAACGACTCGAGTCGGCGCGCCTCGAGGACGGGTCCAGGATCGAGATCGTGACCCTGCCGATGCCGGCGCCGGTGGTGGTCGACGGCCGGCGGCTGCCAGCGAGCTATGCGAACTTCTACATCACCAACCGCGCGGTACTGATGCCGATCTTTGCCGACCCCCACGACCGCCACGCCCTCGGCATCCTGTCCGAGCTGTTCCCCGACCGCGAGGTCGTCGGCATCTACTGCCGCGACCTGGTGTGGGGTCTCGGCACTCTCCACTGCCTGAGCCAGCAGGAGCCGGCGCTGGCGGCCGCTCCGGCCAGTTGCTGAGCTTGCCCTGGAGTCTCGGAGATCAGGGCGCCAGCGGCGCTTCGCCGTACCGATAACCGCGACGCGCCCGCACATTCAACGACTGGTCGCGAGTCTCGATGTCGACTTCGCGGTAGCCGGCAACGCCGCGCTCGAACTCGCTGCGGTAGCTGAGCAGATAGTAGCCGACGTTGTCGTCGGCAACCTGGCGCAGCGCCGCGCTCGCGTTGGTGAACAGCCAATAGTACTTCCCGCCGGTGTCGCTCGAGATCGAGCTCAGCGCGTCATTGATCCGGCGCTCGCTGGGGCTGCCGCGCTCGGATCCCAGGAGGTCGATCGAATAGACCGCGACGTTGCCGGTGTTCAACGACTCCTTCATGTCCGGGTAGTAGCGCGGGTCGGGGCTCCACTCGCCGCCAGTCAGGATGTCCCCGAACCCGAGGCTGAACAGCAGCAGGTTCTTGCGCCCGACGATGCCCTCGGCGGCACGACCCACCAGCTCCAAGGCCTGCTCGATTCTGCGCGTCTGCCGCGCCAGATCCTTGCCCTGCGGCAAGTTCACGAACAACGAAGGGCTGTCGGCCGCGGCCGGCGGCTCCGAGTTCCGCCAACCACGGTCGGCCTCATCTCTGCCCACCGCCGCGCGCTTGATCGCCTCGACCGCCAGCGTTCGATCGCGGGTGAAATCGAGGTAGACCTTGAGGCGAACGCCGTAGCCCATCACCGCCACCTGGTCGTTGGGCAACAACTCCTCTTGCACCCAGCGCTGCGCCCGGCGACCGGTGTCGAACTGCGCCGGCAGCAGCTCCGGCGCCGCCTGTGCCTGATGGTGGAAGAACAGCAGAAAGTAGCGATCGCTGCGCCGCTGCCCACCGCTCCCCGAGCCGCGCAGCTCGCTCGAATCCCCGTAGAACGTGACGCTGGCGACCGGCCTGGCCTCGCCATTCTCCGAGACGACGAAGTCATCGGGACCCAAGCCCTCGATGACATTGCCCTTGCCGTCGGTGACCAGGACATCGAGCAGCACCTCGGAGACCACGATGCGCTCGCTGACGACATCGGGACGCGGCGTGGGTGCGACGCCAGCCGGAGCGGCTGCGGGCGCAGGCGCGGTCCTCGGCACTACGGACTCAACCGCTGTGGGCTGCGGAGCTGCCGGCGAGCTCGTGGGCGGTCGTGCCGAAGGAGGAGCCGCGCTTGAAGTCGTCGGGCTCGGAGTCGGAGTAGCCGGCCCGGGCTTCGGCATCGCCGCTGGCTCGCTCTCCGAGGGCGCCTGCGAGGACACCGACGAAGAGGTCGTTGCCGAAGGAGCCGGCGACACTACGGTCGCTGACACCACCTTGCCTCGCTGCTTGCGACCGCTGGCGCGCTTTTCCTGCTTGCGCGCCGACTTGTCGTCGTCCTGGCTCTTCTCAGGCTCCTGGTGAATCGTCGAGGCGGGCACCGCCGACGCGGCGACAATCCAAAACCCGAGCGCGAGGACCGCGGCGACAAGCAGGCGAGCGATGATTCGAAGCGGCGGCCGGTTCATGGCGCGATCCTCCCTGGGATGCTGCCACCTATCCTAGCCTTCGCCAGGCTCACTTGCTGTGCCACAAGCGAAAAGCAAAAAAGTGTGGGATCGCTCCGGGGTTCTCACCCGAATCGACTTACGCCTCACGTGCCCGGGACTCCAGAACTATTGATTCAAGGTGTCCCCGAAGTTTGCTGACTCAACCCAGTCTCTCGGTCGCGCACTGGCGGTCTTTCGACCGCTAGGCTCTTCCTCGAACCCGAGGGGCCTGCAAACCTCCTACTCTCGACCACGCGGCTTCGGGTTGCTCACCTTGCGGCGGCGAGCCCTCCATCGACGCTGTCTCTCGGCCCGGACCCGACGTTCGGTCTTGCGACTTCCCGTCAGTTGCGCCCGGAATCTGCGGCTTCCTGGTCTTGTGGCCCGTGGTCTTTCGACCTCGGACTTCCGACCCCTCTCCCGCCGACTCCCGCCCTCGTGCTCCACCTCGCTTCACCGCAAGCCGTCGCCTTTCGGCTTCGGCTCTTTGGTTCCCCGAGACTTCAGCCCTCGGACTGACCTTCGAGTTGGCTATGAGTCGTTGTCACGATCCCACGGCAAAAGGCTACGCCAGCGAAACGCGCCTGTCAAGACTTCTTTTCGAAATTTCTCAAGAAAGTTCTCAGCAGCATAGGTCAATTAGAATAAGCTCAGGAGAATCAAACAGTTAGCGACCGACGGATTGCCGGCTCCTGTCTCGGCCGCGGGATCACCGCCGTCCCGCGGTCCCTCGACGCCGACCGCATGCCCTCGCGGCTAAGTCCTGCGCGACCAATTGGTTGGCGCTGCGCCGGCGCGACGACGCGCGACGCGGCCTACTCCGAGATCGGCAGCAGCGCATTGAAGAACAGCTTGAAGGTGCCGTGTGGCTGGCCGCGGTGCTGGGCGCGTAGCCCCAAGAGCACCACCGTCCCGGCGCCGAACCGAGCCTCGACCACCGCCGCTCGCCCGGCGATGACCTTCTCGCCCAGCATCCAGCCGCTGCGCAGAAGGCCACTCTCGGGCCAGCTGGCGACGATCTCGATATCCGCTGGTGGCGCCGGCTCGATTCCCCGCTGTTCTTCGAGGCGACCGCTCGGGCGACCGACCCGGAAGGCAGGGCTGTGGGCGAAGAACCCCACCGCTTGGGCCGGCATGCCGAAGCCGAGCGGATGGCCGGGGTCGACGACCAGGTCGAGCAAAGTCCCGGGTATGAACAGGCGCTCGTTGGACAGACCGTCGGTGACGTCGCGCACCGGCAAGCCGAAGGCGGTGAGCGGGAGCTCGCTCGCGCTATCGAGCGCCACCAGGACTCCGCCCTCGCGCACGAATTGGTGAAGGTGCCACACTCCGGCCAGGGTCATGCCACCGGTGTACTCGGGGGGCATCGTGCCTTCAGCCATCCCGGTCAGCATGCTTCGCCAACCGGCGTCGGGGAGAACGATGACGTCGAAGCGGGCACGCAGATCGCCCTCGCGCATATCGGCGTCCAGGATCGGCAGCTGTGGGAACTCGAACTGCTCGAGCAGCCACCGTGTCCATCCTTCGTCGATGTTGCCGCCCCAGCCCTGGTAAAGACCGATCCGCGGTCGCGACAAGCGCCGCGATCCTTGAGGCATCTCGGAGAGCGCCACCGCCGGCAGACCTAACTCGGCTGCGGCCCGTTCGACGAGAGCTCGAGACGTCGAGCTCGACTCGACGAGAAACGCCCCGGCCGGCCAATCCGCGTCCTCGCGCTTCAGCGGCTCGGGCAATCGCGACACCGACGCCCCAGCGGCGAGCAACCGGTTGACCAGCACAAAGCCATCGTTGGCCCGGGGATCGATCGCCCAGCCCCACGCGCCTCGACCGCGGATCGGCGCCGGCTCCGGCCGCGCCCACTCGACCGTCGCGGTCTCGACTTCGATCGCCTGGTCGTAGCGCTCGACCGCGACCCCCATTTGAAGCGGCAGGGTCCAACCGGTGATGTCGTAGGGAAGCTCCGGAGGCCCGCCTGGGTAGATGCGACGGTCGGGATAGGTTTGCGGCTCCAGCAAGTCGCGAACGTAGGGACGGAAGGCCTGGCCGCCGCGCACCAGGTAGCTGCCTGCCGGATACGAGGTCTCGCCGACAAAAACCGGCGCGAGCGTTCTCTCGACTTCGACGCCTCCCCAACGCAGCACGTTCACCAGCTTGGCCGCGGTCCCTGGATCCCACTGCGCCGCGCTGATCACCCAGGTCTCCCCAGCCCCTGCGGCGCGCGCGTCACGCCCCATCTGGTAGATGTCGTAGAGCCATTCGCGACGGCGCTTGGCGCCGATGTCGAGCACCGCCATCGAGGCGCTGAGCATGTACTCGCAGCTGTCGCGGAAGCGCCACTCGCCGCCCCGGAAGGGCCGCGGATAGAACGTGCTCGGCTCGGAGGTCGAGGCACCGGTGGAAAACGTCTTCGGGAACTTCTCGGGGTCGTAGACGATGGTGCTCGGGCTCGAGTGCCCGGTCTCGGTGAGGATTCCCACCATGTTGTGAAAGTAGGGAGCGGTGCGCATGCCGCCGTTCCACCAGGTATCGAAGGAGACTCGCGATACCGCCCCCGGCTTCCCTTCCTGGTCGAGCCGTCGACTCATCGCCTCGCCCACCAGGTTGATCCCGCGCATCACCAGCGGCGGGATGTTCGGGTTCATCGGATCCTCGAACGGCGGGATGAAGATCCGGGCTGGGAACGGCGCCTCCTGGTGCTGGTTGTAGACCAGCTGGGGGAACCAACGGTGATAGAGCTGGCGGCCGACATTGCGGGTCTCGGGTTGGTTGAACATGAACCAGTCGCGGTTGTTGTCGTGGCCCACGTACTTCTGGTACAGCACTGGCGGCGGCGAGTCTTCCCACGGCGTGTCGAGTTGGCGGCGGTACCAGTCGGCGACCAGGGTCGTCCCGTCGGGATTCATGTTCGGCAGCAGCAGGAAGATCACCTGGTCGCGGATCGCCCGCATCTCGTCGGACTCGTCGGTCACCGCTCGGTACGCCATCTCGGGCGCGGTCTGAGCGTGGGCGCGCTCGGTCGAGTGCAGCCCGAAGTCGATCCACACCACCGCCCGACCCTCATCGGCGAGTGCCCGGGCCTGGGCGTCGTCGATGTCCTGCGCCCGCGCGAGCCGGGACGCGATCTCGCGGTAGCGCTCGAGTCCCCGCAAGTTCTCCTCGGACGAGATGATCGCCATCAGTTGGGTCCGGCCCTCGGCGGTCGCGCCGATCTCGACCAGCTCCATCCGCTCGCTCGCCTGGTCGAGGGCCCGCAAGTAAGTCGCGATCTCTTCGTAGGTCGCGAGCTGGCGCGGAGCGCACGGCTCGAAGCCGAGGATCGACGCCGGGCTTGGGATGTCGCCGGCGATCGTCGCGGCAGGAACGAACACCATCGCGACCCACCAGACCAACCATGCCGAGCGCCATCGCCAGGCGTTGGATCGCCAGCGGTCTGACCGGGGCCCTGTCATCGAGAGTCTCCTCTTCAGTTGCCGGGCGGTATCAGGAGCATGCGCCCGGCGGTCGCCGGTCTCCTCCTCGCACATCTCGAGGACCCGGTGTCAAAGGTGCCGGGCCGGATGCCAGTCCTCGGCCGCCCTCATCCGCCCCCGGCCACCATCCGCTGCCGCCGCTCTTCGACTTGCCGCGCCGCTTCCATCGCCGCGTCCGACGGCGCCTTGGTCGGAGCCTGGCGACCGGCCGCTGAGAACGGCTCGGTGTCGAGCACTTCGAGCTCGAGCTCGCCCGCGAGCACTTGACGCTTCCACTCGCGCTGTTCGTCCTCGTGGGAATGGAACTCCGGCATCACCTCACGGGCGAACAGCTCGAGGCTGTCGCAGATGTCCTGATGGGTGTTCTTGCCGGCCTGGTTGAGCAGGATCACTTGGTCGACGTGGGCACGCTCGAGCTCGCGCAAGCGCTCGCGAATGGTCGCCGGCGAGCCGATCAGTTCGCTGCTCGAGCGCCGCTGGCCCTCCGGGGTCTTCTTCCACTCCTGGTAGCGCTGCCAGAAATCGATGCTTCCGGGCGGGAACGGACCCTCGCGGCTGTACAGCAACAGCGAGAACTGGAAGAACGTCCAGCCATCCGACTTGGCGATCGCTTCTTCGTCGGTCTCGGCACACATGAAGCCGCCGACCACCGCCAGGTTGGGGTTGGGCTGGTAGGCGCACAGCCGTTCTTGGTGATGGACGAAGGTGTTGTAGTAGGCGTGGACCCAGGCGCGCGCCGAGTCGAGGTCGACGAACTTGAAGCACAACGCGCCCATGCCGCGATGAGCCGCGTACTTGATCGTCCCGAGCTGCGAACAGGCCACCCACAGCGGCGGGTGGGGACGCTGCACCGGTTTCGGCAGGACGTTGCGCAACGGAAAGTCGAAGTAGTGGCCGTGGAACTCCCAGCCATCGCTCCAGAACATCGGCAGGGTCGCCTGCACCGCCTCCTCCCAGACCGCGCGCTTGTCGCGGAAACTGCGCCCGAACGGGTGGAGCTCGGTGACGCTCGCACCCTCGCCGAGCCCGAGCTCGACCCGGCCATTGCTGACCAGGTCGAGGGTCGACACCCGCTCAGCGACCCGCGCCGGATGGTTGGTGGTCAGCTGGACGATGCCGTGACCGAGGCGGATGTTCTTGGTGCGCTGGCTGGCCGCGCCAAGGAATACCTCGGGCGCCGACGAGTGCGAGTACTCCTCCAGGAAATGGTGTTCGACCTCCCAGGCGTAGTCGAAACCCAACCGATCGGCGAGCTCGATCTGGGTCAGCGAGTCCTGGAACAAACGCAGCTCGCTGTCGCGGTCCCACGGTCGCGGCAGCTGGTGCTCGTAGAAGATGCCGAACTTCATGGCTTGCTCCCCTCGGTCGCGGATCCGACTCGGGCTTGGGTTCTCGAAGTCTCGATAGCCGAATCTATCGCAGCTCGTCGATCCATGAGGGTTCGCCCGGCGCGTTCGAGAGGAGCCTGTCAGAGTCTTCGAGGCAGGCGACGAGCCCGCGCCCGTCTGCGGGTGCTGGGCGGGGAACTCCTAGGGGTACCTCACGGGTTGCGCCGAAGGGCCGGGTCAGGCACAGTCTGTTCCCGGCAATCTCTGAATCCTGCGAGGTGACGCCCCGGCAATGAAGTACGTCTACCTGTTCAGCGAGCTCGCCGAGGCCGAGCGCGACGCCGGCGGCGGATTCGACGCCGCAGTCTCGCTGCTCGGCGGCAAGGGCGCCAACCTCGGCGAGATGACTCGCCTGGGCGCGCCGGTGCCTCCCGGCTTCACCGTCACCACCGCCGGCTGCAACGATTTCCTGGCGCACGGCAGCGAGTTCCCCGACGGCCTGTGGGACCAACAGCTCCAAGCTCTCGCGGCCATCGAACAGCTCACCGACAAACGCTTCGGCGATCCTGCTCGACCGCTCTTGGTGTCCTGCCGCTCGGGCTCGAAGTTCTCGATGCCGGGAATGATGGACACCATCTTGAACCTCGGCCTGAACGATCGAGTGGCCGCGGGAATGATCGACGCCGGCCAGGACCCACGCTTCGTCTACGACCTCTATCGTCGCCTGGTACAGATGCTCGGCCACGTTGTGCTCGGGATCGCCGATGAGCCGTTCGAAGAAGTGATCACCAGCGAGCGCCGGGCAGCCGGGGCAAGCCGCGAAGCCGACCTCAGCGGCGCCGACTGGTCGCGGATTACCACCCGCTTCAAGGAGCTGGTTCGCACCGCCACCGGTCGCGACTTCCCCGCCGACCCTCACGAGCAACTCCAGCTCGCCACCGCCGGGGTCTTTCGCTCGTGGAACGGCAAGCGCGCGGTGGACTACCGCAACGCCACCGGGATCGCCCATGACCTGGGCACCGCGGTCAACGTCCAGGCCATGGTGTTCGGCAACCTCGGCGCGACATCGGGGACCGGGGTCGCGATGTCGCGCAACCCGTCGACCGGCGAGAACGAGCTCGAGGGCGATTTCCTACTCAACGCCCAGGGCGAAGACGTGGTCGCCGGCACCCGCGAGACCCTACCGCTGTCGGCGCTCGAAGAAGCGATGCCCGAGGTCTACGCCGAGCTCCGCGAGCTCGCGCACCGGCTCGAGAACCACTATCGAGACCTCCAGGACATGGAGTTCACGATCGAGGAGGGGAAGCTCTGGCTGCTGCAGACGCGCAACGGCAAGCGCACCGCCTTGGCCGAGGTCCGAATCGCGGTCGAGATGGCGCACCAGGGGATGATCAGCCGCGAGGAAGCGGTAATCCGAGTGCAGCCGGCGCAGGTCGACTTCTTTCTCCACCCCCAGCTCGACGACCATGCGACCGAGAGCCAAAAGCCGCTCGCCAAGGGCCTCAACGTGTCACCGGGCGCGGCTGTCGGACAGGTCGCGCTCGACGCCGATACCGCAGTGCGCTGGGCGAACGACGGCAAGGACGTGATCATGGTCCGCCCGGAGACCAAGCCCGACGATGTCCACGGCCTGCTCGCGGCCCGCGGCGTGCTCACCCTGCGCGGCGGCCGCACCAGTCATGCGGCACTGGTCGCGCGCCAGTTCGGCAAGCCGGCGGTGGTCGGAGTGAGCACCCTTGCGCTCGATCTCGAGACCCGCGAGATCTCGGTCGGCGACGTCGTGATCAAGGAAGGCGACTGGATCTCGATTGATGGCACCAACGGTCTGGTCCACCTCGGCCGGCTACCGACCGTGGTGCCCGACCTCAAGAATCCGTTCCTGCTCGAGCTTCTCGGCTGGGCCGACGGCTTCCGGCGTCTCGGGGTGCGCGCCAACGCCGACTACCCCCACGACGCCCAACGCGCTCGCGAATACGGGGCCGAGGGCATCGGCCTGTGCCGCACCGAGCACATGTTCTTCGAGCCCAACCGCCTGCACATCGTCCAGCGGATGATCATGGCCAAGTCGCCGTCCGAGCGCATGGAGGCGATCCACGAGCTGTTGCCGCTCCAGCGCGACGACTTCACCGGCCTGTTTCGGGCGATGGACGGACTGCCGGTGATCATCCGCATGCTCGACCCGCCGCTCCACGAGTTCCTGCCGTCCTACGACGACCTGGTCCAAGACCTCGCTGATTTGAAGGTGCGGCTGCAGCACTTGCCGACGCTCAAAGAGATCGACCAGACCCTCGACGACATCCGCACCAAACAGGCCTTGCTCGACCGGGTCGGCGAGCTTCGCGAAGCCAATCCGATGATCGGCACCCGCGGCGTCCGGCTCGGGATCCTGATCCCCGAGCTCACCCGGATGCAGGTACGCGCGGTGTTCGAGGCGGCTTGCCGCTGCACCAAGGAAGGTCTCGACGTCCACCCCGAGGTGATGATCCCGCTGACCTGCCACGTCCGCGAGCTCGAGGTCCAACACGCATTGCTCGAGGCGGAGGCCAGCGAGGTGATGGCCGAGCAAGGCGTCCGAGTCGGCTACAAGTTCGGCACCATGATCGAGATCCCGCGCGCCGCGCTCACCGCCGGCGAGCTCGCCACCCACGCCGAGTTCTTCTCCTTCGGCACCAACGA
>JAQBHE010000085.1:0-2790 GCA_032128015.1 Holophagae bacterium | reverse complement strand
GCTGCCAAAGTCACCCGCCGCGTCGGGGATCGGAGGGAGATCCTCAGCCCGCCGTCATCCTGAGGAGCGCAGCGACGCCGGCGTATCGAGTCCGGGATCCTTCGCTTCGCTCAGGATGACCTGCTCCAGCCGCCGACCCGGGACGGCCCTCGTCCTTCGCTTCGCTCAGGATGACCTGCTCCAGGGCTCCCCCGCCGTCATCCTGAGGAGCGCAGCGACGAAGGATCCCGTACTCGACCGGGACCCGGGGCGTCGCCTACAGCGCGCGGCGCAGCGCGACGACCTTCTTGATCTCGTCGTCGAAGGTGACCTGGCCGGAGAGCAGCAGTTCGTTCCAGGAATCGACCGGCGCGCCCTTGGACTGTGCCGGGCGCAGCACCCAGGCGCCCATCGCATTGCGGAAGTACGGAATGAGCACCGGCTCGCTCACCTGGATCGGGATCGATTTCTCGATGCGCCCGTTTTTGCCGACTTTGACCCAGAACTTGACGGTGAACGGGCCCTTGAACGAGTCGGCGGACCAGGGAGTTTTCTGCGGGATCGGCGCGGTGTCGACCTCGAGGATCGACACGGATCCGTCGGTAAGCGGCTCGGGGTGCCGGCTCTCGAGCCACTCCGCGTCGGGCGGCCAGAGGAACGGCTCCGGGATCGGCGTAGTGGTGGTCACCGGCAGGAACAACGTCTGGGCGATCTTGGGCGAGTCGATCTCGACGGACAGTTCGAGCCGATAGGTGCCCCAGGTGTCGACCGGCTGCCCGTTCTTTCGGCCGGGCGATAACGTCCAGCGCGAGAACGATTTCAACGTCTCCGCGGCGAGCGAGGGAATCGGGTCGCGCTCGCGTTTCGCGATGAGCATCTTCCCGGTCGGATCCACGTGGATCGAGACGAAGAAGCCGACGGAAACCGTGGAATCGGCCAGCGCAAGCTTGGCGGGCAGGACCGCGGGAACCTCTGCCGTGCTCCCGTAGGGATTCTCGGCGGGCAGCTTCGCGATCGAGATGGTCGGCGGCTCGACGATTCGCATCTCCGGCGTCTGGGCGCGCACGGCGACACCCATCGACGCGGCGAGCAGGGCCCCAGCCGCCAGCACTCGCATCCTCAGTCGCATGAAAGTGCCGGAAAGTATATCGGACTCATTTCGCCTCGAGCCAGTTGCGGCCGGACCCGACGTCGACTGCCAGCCGGACCTTGAGCTGCGCCGCCCCTTCCATCACCTCGCGGACGAGGTCCTGGACCTTCGCCACCTCGGCTTCGGGGGCCTCGAGCACCAGCTCGTCGTGGACCTGGAGCACGAGGCCGGCGGAGAGTCCGGCGGCGAACAGGGCCGCATCGAGGCGGACCATGGCGATCTTGATGATGTCGGCCGCCGACCCCTGGAAGGGAGCGTTCAGGGCCATGCGCTCGGCGTTCGCGCGCACGCCCGCGTTGGACGCGGCGATCTCCGGGATCGGCCGCACGCGGCCGAAGAGGGTCGCAACCTCCTTCGTTCGCCGCGCCTCTTCGAGGATCCCGTCCAGGCAGCCGCGGACGGCGGGGAACTGCCCGAAGTAGGCCTCGATGAACGTCTTTGCCTCGGAGGTCGGCACACCGAGGTCCTTGGCGAGCGAGAAGGCCCCCATGCCGTAGAGAAGCCCGAAGTTGATCCTCTTGGCCGCGAAGCGCATCTCGCTGGAGACCAGGTCCGGCGCCACGCCGAAGACCTTCGCCGCGGTGGCGCGATGGATGTCCTGGCCCTCGGCGAAGGCCTGGAGCAGCGCCGCGTCCCCGGAGACATGGGCGAGGATCCGCAGCTCGATCTGCGAGTAGTCGGCGACGACAAGCCTCCGGCCGGCGGGCGCGACGAACGCGCGGCGGATCTCGCGGCCGGCCGCGGTGCGGATCGGAATGTTCTGCAGGTTCGGGTCCGAGGAGGAGAGTCGCCCGGTCGCCGCGACCGTCTGCCGGAAGGAGGTGTGGATGCGGCCATCCGCGTCGGCGAGCGCCGGGAGCGCGTCGACGTAGGTGCCCTTGAGCTTCGAGATCTCGCGGTACTCGAGCAGATGCCCGGGAAGCGCAAGCCCCTGCGCGGCAAGGTCCGTCAGGACCTCGACGCCGGTCGAGAAGTTCTTCGTCTTGGCTGTTTTCTTCGCCGCCGGGTAGTGGAGTTTTTCGAAGAGGATCGTCCCGAGCTGCGCCGGCGAGTTGATGTTGAACTGCTCGCCCGCCTCCTCCCAGATCTTCTGCTCGAGCGCGCGCAGGTCCGTCTCCATGCGCACGGACATCTCGCCAAGCAACGGCGCGTCGATCGCGACGCCGAGAAGCTCCATGCGCGCGAGCACGGGCGTGAGCGGCCGTTCGATCTCGCGATAGATCTTTTCGAGCGGGGGGCGCTCGGCGAGCTCCTTCGAAAGCAGGGGTGCCAGTTGCGCGGCTCCGGCCGCGCGCTCGGCGAGCCAGCGGTCGGCCGCCTCGATCGAGTACTCCTTGCCGAGAGTCCCGTTGACGACCCCGGCTTCCTTGTCCGTCGAGACGCGCTGGCCGAGCCGCTGGAAGAGGAGAGGCTCGAGCTCCGAGCTTCCCACGCCCGGCGAGAGAACGTACTGCGCGAGACCCACGTCGAAAAGCTCCGGCCCCGCGCCCTCCGGGGCGAGAAGACGGTCGAGGGGCTTGGCGTCGTGCGTCGCGAGCGCGGCGCCCTTCGCCGCGAGCGCCGGCCAGCGGGCGCGGATCTTTTCGACCGGCTCCTCGGTGATCTGGACGCCTGCGGCGCCGCCGGCGGCGAGCAGCACGTTGGACTCGTAGCAGAGCACG
>JAQBHE010000084.1:0-8047 GCA_032128015.1 Holophagae bacterium | reverse complement strand
CCCGGGGGCAACTCGTCGATCATTGACAGGTCGAAGTCGCCGTAGAGCACGAGCGCCAGGGACCGCGGGATCGGTGTTGCGGTCATCAGCAGGACGTCGGGCCGGCTTCCCTTCTCCCACAGGGCGCGACGCTGCGCTACCCCGAAGCGGTGCTGTTCATCGACCACCACCAGCGCCAGGCGATCGAATGAGGTCGCGGCCTGAAACAGCGCGTGGGTGCCGACGACCAGGCGAGCGGTTCCGCGTTCCAGGCGCTCTCGCACTCCAGCGTCCGGACTCGACCCAGTGAGCAGCTCGACCGGGTGCTTGCTCCCGAACAGCGAGCGCAGGCTGGCAGCGTGCTGCTCGGCGAGCAACTCGGTTGGCGCCATGAACGCGGCCTGGAGGCCGTTACGGGAGGCCGCGAGCATCGCGCACGCCGCCACCACCGTCTTGCCGCAACCGACGTCGCCCTGAAGCAGCCGCAGCATCGATGCTGGGCGCTCGAGGTCGGCGAAGATCTCCTGGAGCGCGCGTCGCTGCGCGGCGGTGAGCGCGAACGGCAGGCTGTCCTCGATCCGCCGGTGCTCGGCTTCATCGACCACGTACCGGTGCGGCTTGGGGGTCGCATCGTGCAGTCGCCTGTGGGCGCCGAGGGCGAGCTGGAGCGCCAGCAGCTCGCCGTAGATCAGTCGCTGATGTGCTGGGGACCGCTGCTCGAGAAACGGCGCGAGATCGGCCTCGGGATCGGGACGGTGAATCGAGCGCAGAGCCTCGGTCAACACCGGCAAGGAGCGGTCGCGCAGCATCGAGGCGGGAATCGGATCGGCGGTCCTCCCGTCAGCGGCGCCTTCGCCGAGGCGGTCGATGCACTCGCCGATGGCGCGGCGGAAGAACGATCCTGGGATATCGCCGAGGCGGCCGTAGACCGCCGTCGGTCGGGCCTCGGCCAGGTCATCGTCGGTCACTTCGGGGTTGACCAACTGAACACCCCGCCTGCCCTGACGGATCACGCCGTGAAACCGGTAGCGGGTCCCGATCTCGAGCCGGCGCAGCAGGTGCGGGCGCTGGAACCAGATGGCTCGTAGCCCATCGTCGCCGGAGCCGCCGAGCACGCCCTCGAGGACGCTCAATCGTCGCCGCCGGGTCCACAACTGGCGCATGCTATTGACCGTTGCGGCAACCGTCACCTGGAGATCGACCATGCCCCGGGCTGCCGCCAGACTGACCTCGGCGCGGCGATCTTGGTACGACGACGGCAGGTGCGCGAGCAAATCGCCCACGGTCTCAATACCGCTTCGTGCGAGCTGGCAGGAGCGAACCGGCCCGACGCCACGGATCGCGGTCACCGAATCGTCGAGCGAGAGCGCGGCCTCGCGCCGACCGGCAGCCACGACCACCGGCGACTCAGTCTCCTCGGAAGTCCAGCCTGACCAGGCCGAACTGGACCTGATCGCCGACTTGAATCTCGAAGGGAATTCCGGTCTGCAGCCGAGCTCCGTTGATAAACGTGCCGTTGGTTGTGCCGATTTCCTCAGTGACGAAGAATTTGCTGCTGCGACGGTGGATCTTAGCGTGTCGCCGGCTGGTGGAGCGTTGGGTGTCGAGGGCGGTGAGGTCGACATCGGGATCGATCCCGGTCACCGGATCCTGCCGTCCCACCGTGCTCTCCGAGGCGCCCGAGAGCTCGAAGGTGGTCTCGGTTTCGGCGTGAAACAGCCGGCGCGCCACCAGCGCCTTCAGCGGCTCCTCCGCTGCCGACGGGCTCGCCACCGGCCCCGGTGGGGTCGCGTCCCCGAATCGCTGTCGGTACAACGCCACCTGGGCATCGCTCTCGCGCACCCGCCGCGAGAGCTTGCGCATCAAGCGCACCGCGATCTCGGCGTTGCTGCGCAACATCTGATCGAAAGTCGAGCCATTGATCTGGAGCAGTCGGCAATTGCCGAGGGCGCGCGCCGAGGCGGTGCGCGGGAGGTCTTCCAGCAACGCCATCTCGCCGAAGAAGTCTCCTTTCTCGAGCACCGCCAAGCTCTGCTCCTTGCCATCGACCGATTTGAGAATCTCCACTTGGCCGTCCTGGATGATGTACATCTCGGTGCCCAGATCGCCCTCGCGGAACAGATACTCGCCGGCGCGAGTCTCGATCGCGAAGCTCGCCGAGCTCCTAGGACCACTGCCAGTCTTGAAAACCGTCTTGACCATACGTTCTGTCGCGGCTGTCCTGTTGTGCCTGTGCAGTTGCAGCTGTCCTGTCGCCTAGCCTCTTGCTTCCGGTCCCGCCTGCGGGCGGGTACAGCCTACCGGCGCGTCCGGCCCACGGTCACGTGATTCTAACGAAAGTTGACAAGACCACGGTCGCCGCACCTTTCTCTATCCTGGGCCGGCGACCTCGAGAAAGCCGCGCTCGAGGTCTAGACACGCGGAGAGACCGATCGGTAACGTCAGATTGGGCTGGCCGTGCCCAAAGGCCAGCCCGGTGCCGACCGGCAACCCGGTCTGGCGGCCGAAGTCGTTCAGGGTCTCGATCCAGCGTGCGTGCTCGATCTCCGAACCCGCGGCCGCACCATGGCCGAAGCGGCCGAGGACCAGTCCGCGGGCACCGTTGAGACCGCCGGCGAGTCGCAGCTGGGTGAGCATCCGGTCCAGACGATAAGCCGGTTCCTCGATGTCCTCCAAGAACACGATCGAATCGCGGAAGTCCGCCGCGAACGCGGTGCCAACGGAGGCCGCGATCATCGATAGGCAGCCCCCACGCAGTACCCCCTCGACCGGTGCCGCCGGCACGGCCCCCTCGAGAGATGCGACCCGATACCTCGGAAACTTGCCGGCAAGAGCGGTGCGAAACGACTCGACCTCAACGTCGAACAACCCGCGGGCGAGGTCGACCGCGACCATCGGCCCGTGAAACGTCACCCATCCCAGCCGGCGCTCGATCTCGAGCAGCAAGGGCGTGACGTCGGAATAGGCGACGTAGGCTCGTGGGTGCTCGCGGAGCAGTTTCCAGTCGATCTCGGGTAGCAGCCGCAGCACCCCGTAGCCGCCGCGGGCGAACAGAATCGCGGTGAGGCTGGGGTCGGCGGCGAGGCAATGGAAGGCGTCGAGCCGCTCGCTGTCGGAGCCGGCGAACATTCCGCGCGACCGACCGAGGTTGGCGGCGGGCACCGGCTCGAACCCCAAGTCGCGCAGGCAAGCGAGTCCGGCCTCGAGGGCCATCGGGTCGACCGGGCCGCTGAGCGCCGCGACCCCGACCCGATCACCCGGGCGCACCGGCGGTGGCAGCTGCGACGGTCCGCGCCGCGGGGCCCGCCGCAACACGCGCGACAATTGGGAATCGCGGCCTCGCGAGCGCCGGCGGGAGCCCACCGTGACGTCTCGCGACCCGGTCACGGCCCGGCTCCGCCGGTCCCATCCAGCGACTCGCGCAAGCGGCTGAACCCGGACATCGAAAAGTGGTGTCGGAGAACCTCGTAAGCCGAATTCTGTTGCCCCCCTCGAAAGAGGAGGGTCGCGATCATTCCTCTGGGAGTCGAGTTACCCCGATCCTCAAGCAACCTACCCGGAGGTGTCGGCGCCACGAGGGCGCCAGCGAGACGGGCGGCGCGCACACCACCTCCCTATTTGGTCTTGCTCCGCATGGGGTTTTCCTAGCCTCGAACCGTCACCGGTCGAGCGGTGCGCTCTTACCGCACCGTTTCACCCTTACCGGCGTCCCGAAAGACGCAGGCGGTCTACTCTCTGTTGCACTTTCCGTCGCGTCGCCGCGCCTCGCCGTTAGCGAGCATGCTGCCCGTGGGAGTTCGGACTTTCCTCGACGGCCAAAGCCGCCGCGATCGCGTCCGGTTCTCCGACACCATTCCGTATTGTACCTGCTGGCGGAGGTGGCGGGAACCGATCGCGTAGTGGTGCTGTTCCGGTCTCTGCGCTCAGCCGATGGCGAAGCCGCTCGCTGTAGGGCTCGCGCGCTAGCGACGTGCGAAGAGGCGTCTCAGGCGAGCGAGCAATCCGCGTTCGGGAACGCTCGCCGCGCCGCGGTCGAGGCGGCGGATCGCGGCATGAGCTTCCACCGCCTCCGCCTTGCCGCGGAGGGCGGCGCGGTAGTGGAACTTCGCCTTTCCCGGTTCGCCTAGCTGCTCCATGACCTGTGCCAGTGCCATGCGGTACTCGGCGTTGGCCGGGTCCCGCCGAATCGCCTGTCGATAGCTCTCCGAGGCCTGGTCGAGCCACTTGGGATTGAGCGCCTGGATCCGCCCGAGCAAGGCGAAGTACTCGGGCCGGGGGTCGGTGCGTACGGCCAAACGGGCAAGCTCGAGCGCGAAGTGGTGCTCACCCGAATCCTCCAGCTTGATCGCTTGCTGGTATTGGTCGAGCGCTAGCTGGCGCTTTTCCTCGGGTCGAACGTTGCTCGAGTCGGCCGTGGCGTCGACCGCAGCGTCGCGGTTGTACTCGGCCCGTCGTTCGGAGTCGCTGAGGGTGAGGTAGGCCATGGTCGCGCGCTCGAACAGCATCTGCAGTAGCGGCGCCTTGTCGGTCAGTCCCAGGCGCTCGGCATGTGCGGGATGAGTAAGACGGGCCAGCCGTTCATAAGCGTCGTGGAGCTCTGCCGGTTCGAAATGGAACCCGATGCCGAGCAGCTCGTAGTGGTTGGCGCCGCCCTTCGAGGCGAGGAGCTCGCCGATCCTCCGCCGATGCTGGTCCGCGGCCAAGTCGAGGGGCTCGGTCTCGAGTCGTTCGGCGATCCGCGCCGAGAATCGGTCGACCACGGTGGCCGACGGCGCGCCCCGCAGTCCCTGGGCGGGTCCGCTCGCCTCGGTCTGCACCACCAAGTCGATGGCTTGCAAGCGGCAGAGCATGCGCAGGACATCGACTCGCCGCCCAGGGATCTGTTGGAGCACCGCGTCGAGTGGAGTCGGACGTTCGAGCCGCGACAGCAGGAACATCTCTCCGGTGTCGAGCCCGTGGAAGCCGCGCAGCACTTCGGAGTCAGCGTCCGCGACCAGCAGGGCCTCCTCGCCGCCAAGCGCGAGCATCAGGTCGGCCTCGTCGAGGTCGCGGACACTGCTCTCCATCACCAAGTAGGCCGTCGGGAGCGGTCCGGTGAGGTCGTCCGGCAGCACCGCGTCGGTGTCGAAGCAGAACTCGCCATCGGTCCAATCGACCATCAAGTCGACGATCCGGCTCACCAGATTGTGGACGTGTGAGGTGGCTTCGGCACGCTTCGAAGGATCACGGAGCCCATCTTCGACCTCGCGCGCCTGCCAGGTGTCCCCGAGACCCTCCGCCCGATTGGGCACCGGCTCGACCGCCAAGCGCTCCTCGTCGAGCAGGTCGGCCATTTGAGCGCCCAGCGGCTGGTCGCCAGGCAGGTGGAGCTCGCCGTGAACGAAGAAGAACCGGCGACGGCTTTCCCCACGGTCGATGGTGAGCACGCCCGTGGCACGACGCCGGTAGACGGTGCGAACGACGTCGGCGATCGACTGCTGGTCGAGTTGCCCAGCGAGTTGGCTCATTGATCCGGCTCGCGATTCGTCGCCCGAGGTCTCTGCGATCCTACACCGCGACCCCCCGCGTTAGCGGCCGCGGGCTCCTCAGCCCGGGATGACGCCGGGCGCGGTCGACTCTCGAAGCTGGCGGAACACGCTCTCGCCGAGCTTGGCGCCCAGCACCTCCTGGAGCTCACCGAGGTCGGCGCCCTCGACACCACGATAGCTGCCGAACCGGCGGACCAACGTCTTGCGACGTTGTTCGCCGACACCGGCGAGACCGTCGAACCGGCTGCGCAGAGTCTTGGCGCTGCGCCGTCGGCGGTGCCGCGACACCGCGAATCGATGGGCCTCGTCGCGGATCGTTTGCAGCACCCTCAGCCCGGCATCGCGGCGCGGGAGAAGCAGTGGCTCGGGGCGTTCGGGAACGTAGATCTCTTCCTCCCGCTTCGCCAATCCCACGATCGGGGTCTCCTCGACCCCCAGACCGGCGAGCGCCTCGAGGGCGGCGTTGAGCTGCCCTCGCCCGCCGTCGATCAGGATCAGGTCCGGCATCTCGCCGACCTCGGCAAGTCGCCGGCGATAACGCCGGTCGACCGCCTGGCGGATCGATGCGAAGTCGTCAGCCCGATCGAGACCGCGGACGTTGAAGGAACGGTACTCCCCCTTGGTCATCCGGCCTTCGAGCCACACCACCAGCGACGCCACGGTCTGGTCGCCGTGAAAGGTCGAGACGTCGAAGCCCTCGATCCGCCGCGGCGGCTCAGCGAGCCCGAGCAGCCGCTGCAGCGTCGCCGCCCCCGGGTCGACCCGCGCGGTGCGGAAGCGCCGCCGATGCGCGAGTCGCGCGTTGCGCATGGCGAGCTCGAGCCGACTCGCCTTCTGGCCACGCGACGGGTGGCGAAGGTAGACCCGAGTGCCGCGACGAGTGCTCAGCCATTGCACCAAGGCCTCTTCGCCCTCGACCTCGACCGGGAGGTGGATCTCGCGGGGGATGGCGGTTGTGCGATCGTAGATCTGGGGCAGGAGCTCGCTGAGCAGGCGCGCCGCAGGCACCGCTCCGACGGCCTCGAAGAACAACTCGCGGCGGTCGAGGATGTGACCGTCGCGCAGCATCAGCACGGTCACCGCGGCGTCGTCGCTCGCGACATGGACGCCGTAGACGTCCGCCTCCTCGGCGCCGCTGCTGGCGAGCTGCTGGCGGTCGGCGACCGCCCCGACCTCGGCGAGAGTGTCGCGCAGACGCGCCGCCTGTTCGAACTGCTCGCGATCGGCGGCGGCCAGCATCCTCCGGCGCAGGTCGGCGGCCAGCTGCCGGCTCTTGCCGCCGAGGAACCAGCGCGCCTGATCGACTGCGGCCCGGTATTCCTCACCGCTGGTCAGACCGTTCACACACGGTCCGAGGCAGCGCTTCATGTCGTAGTAGAGGCACGGCCGCGGCAGCTTGCCGTCGATCTCGATCCGGCACACCCGCACCTGAAACAGTTTTTGGACCAGCTTGATGCCCCGCCGCGCCAGCCCCGCTGGGAGGTACGGACCGAAGTACTCCGCGCCATCGTCGGCGACGCGGCGGGTGAACGCGAGGCGCGGATAGTCGTCGCCGAGGGTCAGTTTCAGGTAGGGATAGGTCTTGTCGTCGCGCAGCCGGATGTTGTAGCGCGGCTGGCGTTTCTTGATCCAGGCGTTCTCGAGCAGCAGAGCATCGGCCTCGCTGCCGGTGGCCAGAAACTCGAGGTCGCGGGCCTCGTCGATCATCGCCGACAGCCGAATGTCGCCGTCGACCCGCAGGTAGTGGACCAGCCGCTTGCGCAGCGACTTCGCCTTACCGACGTACAGCGCCTTGCCGCGCTGGTCCTTGAACAGGTAGATGCCGGGCTGGTCGGGCAGACCGCGGATCCGGTCCAACAGCTCCGGGATCATGACTGGATGACCTGGAGCTCCCGGAGACCACGCAGGCGGTCACGGATCACCGCCGCCTGCTCGAACTCGAGGCGCTTCGCCGCGTCCTTCATCTCGCGCTCCAAGCGGGCGATGCGCTTGGCGAGCGGGATGCCGTCGTCTTCGGCGACTTCGAACAGGTCGGCCGACGCCGCTCGCGGGTAGTCGAGGTTGGCCATCTGCACCAGCGGGCTGTGGATCTGCCTGAGAATGCTGCGCGGCTCGATACCGTGCTCCTGGTTGTAGCGCTCTTGCTTGGCGCGCCGGCGGTCGGTTTCTTCGATCGCCAACCTCATCGCGGCGGTGCGGCGATCGCCGTAGAACACCACCCTCCCCAAGAGGTTACGGGCCGCGCGACCGGCGGTCTGGATCAGCGCAGTAGAACTGCGCAAGAAGCCCTCCTTATCGGCGTCGAGGATCGCGACCAGCGCGACCTCCGGCAGGTCGAGCCCTTCGCGCAGCAGGTTGATCCCGACCAGGACGTCGAAGTCGCCGCGACGAAGTCCGGTGGTGATCTCGATCCGCTCCAGAGTGTTGATATCGCTGTGCAGGTACTGCACCCGGATTCCCGACTCGGCGAGGTACTGGGTCAGCTCCTCGGCCATGCGTTTGGTGAGGGTGGTCACCAGCACCCGCTCGCGGCGGGCGAC
>JAQBHE010000083.1:0-7983 GCA_032128015.1 Holophagae bacterium | reverse complement strand
GTGTGGCGATACTGCTCCGCCCGTGGCACCTGGAAGTCGAGAGGCGAGTATCTGAGATCGCCGGGCATCGCCGGAAGCGCCGAAGTCGGCTGGGCCCCTGCTGCGACCGAGAGCGCGGCCACCAGCGCCACGACCAAGGCTGTGACAAGGAAGCCGCCGGGCGCCAGGAACGAGAGCCCTATTCTTGGGATCACGGTTTTCGAGATCACGGTTTTCGAGATCACGGATCACCTCCAGAATCGAGCTCGGCGAGCCGCTGCTCGATCGTCTTCAAGATCAAGTCGAATGCCTTCTTCATCTGCGGCGGCACCTGGGCGGCCTGCTCGCTCATCTGGGTCAAGCCCTGGCGCAGTTGCTCGCCATCGGTGCTGGAGCGGATCTGCTGCAGCTGCGCGGACACCCCCTGGCGCATCTGCTCCGGAAGCTCGGCGAGCTCGGGCGGCACCTCGGCCGCGGTCGTGCCCGCCTTTCGCCGGTACTGGCCAACGACCCTGTTTTCCTTGCCGAAGTACTCCTTGACCGCCCGCTGCACGTTTTCGGCGGTAACCGCCTGCACCCGCTCGGCGATGTGGTTGAGGTAGGTCCAGTCGCCGAGACCGTCGTAGAGCGCGAGCTGGATCATCAGAAAGAACGGGCTACTGAGCCGCCGGTAGGAGTCTGCGGCGTAGACGTTTTTCACCTTGCTCAGCTCCTCGGCCGGCACCGGATTGGCTGCGAGGTCGGCGATCACTTCGTCCCACGCCGTCTCGAGATCGGCGGGGCTGGCCTCGCCCTTGGTCTCGGCACGGAAGGTGAACGAGCCGGCGTACTTGTCGGCGCTATTGCTTCCGAACGCGCTCGACGCGATCTCGCTACCTTCGATCATTCTCTTGTACAGCCGGCCGGTGCGACCGTTGAGCACTCCGCCGAGCACGTCGAGGACGTAGTCGTCGCGGTGGCCGAACGGCACGGTGTGGTAACGGATCTGGATCTGCGGCTGGCAATCGCATTCGGCGCCCATCCGCTTCTCGGCGAGCTGCTCCATCTCCAAAGTGACCACGTCCGGAGGGTCGACTTTGCCGCGCGGGATCCGGGAAAAGTAGCGCTCGGCGAGCTCTTTGGCGCGGGCGACGTCGAGGTTGCCGACCAGCACTCCGGTGATGTTGTTGGGAGCGTAGTAAGTGCCGAAGAAGTCGTCGGCCTGCGCCTTGCTGATCACCCGCAGGTCGGACGGCCAGCCGACCACTGGCCAGCTGTATGGGTGCGACTGCCAGAACATCGCGTCGAGCAGCTCGTCGAACTTGCCAGTCGGCGTCGTTTCGGTGCGCAGTCGGCGCTCTTCGTAGACCACGTCGCGCTCGGAGTAGAACTCGCGAAACACCGGTTGCAGCAGCCGGTCAGACTCCATCCAGAACCACAGCTCGAGCTTGTTCGCCGGCAACGTGATGATGTACACCGTAACGTCGTTGTTGGTGAAAGCGTTCATCGACGAAGCGCCGGCTTCGGTGTAGATCTGGTCGAACTGGTCCTTGATCATCAACCCCCGCTGCTCTTCCACCAGCGCGTCGAACTGCTTTTGCAGCGCGGTGAGCTCGTCGGTGCGGTGCTCGGCGTCGTACGGGTCGTCGATGTCGCCACGGCGGAAGCGCTCGCGTTGGCTGCGGTAGACCTGGCGGACCTTCTCTTGCACCGCCTCTTGCTCGGCGATGATCGCGAGGTCGCGCTCGATGTCTCGGCTGCCCAGTTTGCGGGTGCCCTTGAACATCATGTGCTCGAACAAGTGGGCGATGCCGGTGATCCCGGGGCGCTCGTTGGCGGAGCCGACATGAGCCACCCAGCCGGCGGCGACGGTGGTCAGCTCGGGCCGCTCGACGACCAGGAAGCGCATGCCATTGTCGAGCTCGAAGGTGCGCACCGGCACCTCGGCCTTCGAGGTCTTGGCCGTCTGGGCACTGGAGATGGCCGGCAGCAGCAGGAGCAGAGCCAGGCCTCGAAGGAATCGCAGCGCGATGAATCGGCGTGTCTTCGACATGGAGTCCTCTCGGAGTGCAGCAAGAGCCATGGGGCCAGGTCTGGGGCGAGGAGTCACCGCGATTGGAGATACGCCCAGATCGCCTGGGCGTCTTCGCGGGTCATCCGGAACGGCGGCATCGGTGCCGCCGGCCGGTCACCGGTTCGTCTTATGCCCTGGGTGAGCAAGTGAACGAACTCCTCCTCGGTGTAGCCCACGAGGTTCGCGATGTGTGGGGCTTCGAACGCCCACCTGGCTCCCTGAAAGGGATTCTTGAACGGGATGGGCCCGCCTTCGAGAAGGCGCTCTTCGATCAGCACGCCGCGGCGGTCGCGAGGTGAATGACACTGGACACACATCGCCACCTCGTGGACGAGGTAGCGACCGTGCTCGATCCGCGAATCGGCCGCCGCGACATCGGTCGCCACGGCCCTAAGACTCGAACCACCGACGGCGCTCGTAGCGACGACCAGAACCGCCGCCCCGGCGGCGATCACGTAACGCAATCTCATGGGGAATTCTCCACGGGGAATGTTGGGCGCCCGCAGCAGCGAATGCCGTGTCCATCGTAGCAGCAGTCCTCGAAACCCTCACGGCCAGGCGCTCGAACACCGCACCCAAATTGAATCGCGAGCCGCTACGCGATACACTGCTCGAGTGATTCGCGGCTTCCGGCACAAGGGGCTCCGCGAGCTCTTCGAGAAGGGAAGCCAGAGTGGCATCAATCCGAACCAATCCACGCGCCTGCGACAGATTCTGCTGATGCTTCACCGAGCCAAAGAGCCCCGCGACATGAACGCTCCAGGTCTGAAGCTGCACCCTCTCAAAGGCGAGCTCCACGGCGCCTGGTCGGTCGCCGTCAGTGGCAACTGGAGGGTGGTCTTCCGATTCGTCGAGCAGGATATCGATGAGGTTGACCTCGTGGACTATCACTGAACCAGTGGTTCCATCGAAGGAAGAAAGGCTCCGGAATGCGAATGCACGATCCCCCGCATCCTGGCGAGATCCTGAGAGAGCTCTACCTCGAGCCTCTGGGTCTCAGCGTAAGCGCGGCCGCCGAGGCCCTCGGCATCTCTCGCGTCACCCTGTCAAGACTGGTCAACGGCAAGGCCGGTGTCAGCGCCGAGATGGCGATCCGCCTGGCGCGGGCATTCGACACCAGCCCCGATCTTTGGCTTGGAATGCAGGTCGAGCAGGATCTCTGGAACGCTCGTGACACCGATGTGCGGGAGGTTCGCACGCTACACAGCGCTGCCTGAGCCGAGACGGCGGTCTAACTCAGCGAGCTAGGCGCACCGCACCGACAGCACCGGCGGCAGATAGCGCGCCGCCTCATGCCAATGCTCGCCGCTGTCGGCAGACGCCCACACATCGCCCGAAGTGGCGCCAAAGTAGAGGCCGAGCGGGTCGCCGGCATCGGAGCAGAACGCGTGACGCAGCACCGTCAGGTACGCGGGTTTGCCCGGCAGGCCGGCGCCCTGGGCTGACCAGCTTCGGCCGCGATCCCGAGTCTGGTACACCTGCACCTCCCCGCCGACGGTGACCCGATCGGTGTCGGCGGTGAGCGGGATGACCCAGGCGCGATCGGGATCGCGCGGATCGGCGACCAGCGGGAAGCCGAAGTCGGCCGGCAGGCCGCTGTCGCTACCGATGTCGCGCCAGTTGAGACCGGCGTCGTCGGAACGGTAGACCCCGCCGTGGAACTGCATGTACATCATCTCCGGCTGCGCCGGCGAGCGTTGGAGGTTGTGAACGCACTGGTCGGGCGAATCCAACTTCGCGCCGTCGGGCAGGTACCGCGAGACGATGCCCTTGCCGCCGCGCCGCCAGCTCTGGCCCCCGTCCTCGGTCAGCCACACACCGGCGGCCGAGATCCCGACCGCTAGCCGCCTCGAATCGCCCGGCCAGGGACAGACGAACTGGAGCGCCAGACCCGCGCCCCCGCCTCTCCATTCGGGGCGTTCCGGAACCTCCCAGAGCGCTCGGTTGAGCATCCAGCTCAGACCACCGTCACGACTCTCGAACAGCGCCGCCGGCGCCACCCCGGCCCACAGCTGACCATCGGCGGCGCCGGCGACCACCGTCCACGTCCGCTCAACCGCTTCCTCGAAGCCCTCCGGAAACACCGGACCCGCGCACTCCTGCCACTCGCCGTCGACCTCGCTGGCGTGAAACAGGTGGGGGCCGAACTGACCGTGGACCACGCTCGCGAGGCATCGCCCCGAGCGCGGGTCGCGCATCGCGTAGGTCACTTCCTGGCCAGCGAACTCGCGATGGGCGATCTCGAGTCGCTCGCCCCGCCTCCCGCGGAGCACGAACAGCCCCTTGCGGGTTCCCACCAGCAGCTCTACGTCCAGCTCATCGGCCCCACCCGTGATCGCCGGAATCACCGACAACTGGTCGCTGCTACCGAGTGCGGTGTCGAGCCGCGCTCGCTCCTGGTTGACGAAAACGATGACGTGCTGGCGCAGCCGCGCCTGCTCGTCGAGGATCCATCCGCGCAGCTTCGGCTCCTTCGCGACCAGCTCTTCCAGCGCCTCGGCCACCGAGGCACTCTGCACCTCGTGGGCATCGACGCCACCCGCAAGATCCCGCAGCGCGCCGGTGAGGACGACTCTCGCCATGCTCTGCCTCCTCCCGTGACAATACGGGAAGTACTACGCGCTTTCAGCGCCCGGGTTCTCGCACCTTCGCGCGCGCGCATCACCGATTCGGATTCCCCTCGACCGCCTTCGCGCCCTCACGAGCGCCGACGAACAGCTCGCGCGCGAGCTGGTCGATCACCGGGCCGGCGCCGATCCCGCCGTTGGTGACCACGGTCACGACGACGTCGGCTGCCGGATCGAACGCGACTAGCGCGTACCACATGGTGTTCGAGCCGTTGTGCCAGATCGCGTGAAGCCCGTCGGCCTCGCGCTGGTCGACCCAGCCAAATGCGTAGTCGCCGACTTCCGCGCGATGGATCCGGCGGTAGGTCGCGGCCCGGAGCAGTCCATCGTGTCCGAGCTCGCCTCGCAGGTGCTCGCGGCCCCACTTCGCGAGATCCGTGAGGCTCATGTGGAGCGTCCCGGCGGGCCCCAGGAACGGAGCGTTATCGGCCCACGGCCCGGGCTCGATCGCGCGCAGGCTTCCCGGCTTTCCGACGTGACCCCGAGGTTGATCGACACTACCCGCGGTGCTCGCCGCGCCACCGGGAGGACCGAATCCGGCGCTCACAAGGTGCAGCGGTCCGAGGACCCGCTCGCGCAACTGGGTCTCCCACGGCTTGCCGAACTTCGCCTCCAACAGCGCGCCGACCACGATGTAGCCGGCGTTGGAGTACTCGTACTTGTCACCCGGTGCCGCGGCTGGCGCAGTGTCGAGCAGCTCGCGAAGCAGCAGCGCTCGCTGCTCAGGCAGCGGACGCCCCTCCTGGCGGAGCGTCATCGTCCGCACCTGGTCGACGTTCGCGGGCAATCCGCTGCGGTGCGACAACAGCTGCGCCAGGGTCAGTCCCGCGTAGTTTCCCGAATGGTCCGGTCCAATCAGCTCCGCGATCGTGGTCTCGAGCTGCAGCGCTCCTTCGTCGACGTAGGTGCCCACCAGGGTCGAGGTGAACGACTTGGTGATCGAGCCGATGTGCCAGAGGTCGTCGAGAGTGACCGGAGTCGGATCGCCGAGCTTGCGTACGCCGACCACAGCCCGCGCGACGACAACGTCGCCGCGCTGGACGAGAGCGCCGACCGCCGGGAGACCGTGCTCAGCCGCGAGCCTTTGGAGACGAGAGGAGAGGTCGCCGGTCTCCTGCCCAGCGGTAGAGAAAGGCGTCACGACCACCAGGACCGCTAGCGCTGCGAGCCCCCGGGCTCCAACCGATGCCAGGAATTGGGTTCGGTTCACGCGTCGTCTCCGCTTGGATGCTGAGGGTCACTCGGCCCGATGCTGCAGTATGATAGCAAAATACAGAATGGTAGACCCGTTTCTACCATGAAGGAGAACGCCGTGTCCCTCAACATCAAAGACTCCGAGACTCACCGGCTCGCAAAGGCTCTGGCAACGGAGACCGGCGAAACCATGACCCGCGCCGTCACCCAGGCGCTACGCGAACGGCTCGAGCGCATCCGCCGGCGCCAGCGGCCCGAGGACACGACCGCCGAGCTGCTGGCCATCGGCCGGCGCTGCGCCGGAGCCCTCGAAGGCAAGCCGGTCGACCACGCCACCCTCCTCTACGATGAACGCGGCCAGCCCCGATGATCGTGGACACCTCGGCACTCATCGCCATCCTGTTCGATGAAAGCGATGCGCACGAATACGCTCGCGCCATCGCCGAGGCGGAGGCGCCCCGCCTGTCCGCGGCCAGCTTCGTCGAGACCGCAATCGTGGTCGAAGCCCAGACCAAGAACGGTGCCAGAGGGCAGTTCGACGCGCTGATCCGGCGCGCCGGCATCGTCATCGAGCCCGTCACCGAGGAGCAGGCCCACCTGGCTCGCCAGGCCTACACCGACTTCGGCAAGGGCCGCCACCCCGCCGGGCTGAATTTCGGCGACTGTTTCGCCTACGCGCTTGCCAAGCTCACCGCCGAGCCATTGCTGTTCAAAGGCGACGATTTCCGCAAGACCGACATCACGCCAGCGCTCCTCCCCGACCCGCCGAAGAAGCGGCCTCGCGGCAATTGATCTCCCGAGTCTCCAGAACCGAGCCATCACCCCACCGCCGGTCCGCCCTTCGGTGGCCCCGGGACGCACGCGAATCCACGCGAATACAATCGCACGCATCCATGGCCTTCATCGACACCATCTCTCCCGAGCGCGCAACCGGGCTCCTGCGCAAGCTCTACGACCAATCCCTCCAGCGCGCCGGCCGGGTGTTCCAGGTGCTCCAGATCCAGAGCCTGCGGCCGCACACCCTCGACGCGTCGACCCGGCTCTACGTCGAGGTCATGCGCTCGCCGCGCAGCCCGCTCAGCCGGGCCCAGCGCGAGCTGATCGCGACCGTGGTATCGCGGGAGAACGGCTGCCACTACTGAACACGCGCCCACGGCGACGACCTCCGTGTCGAGGTCGCAAAGGAGCGAGGTGCGGCGGCGGCAGACGAGCTGGCCCAGGCGGCAATGACCGATCTCGCGGACGCTCCCCTCTCCCCTCCCGACCGCGCCCTGGTCGACTTCGCGCTCGCGCTCACCCGCACACCGGGCGAGATGCGGCGCGAGCACGTCGATGCCCTGCGCGCCCAAGGCTTCGACGACACCGCGATCCACGACGCGGTGCAGGCGACTGCGCTGTTCAACTACTTCAACCGGCTCGCCGACGGCCTGGGAATCGACCCCGAGCCCGACTGGTAGCCGTCTCGACCGCCTTCGCGGCGACGGCAAGCCAAGCGACGGAGTGCGGCTCGAAGTCGCGGTGCGGATGACCACGCAGTCTGAATCCCGGTCGTCCCGGACGACCGGCGGCAAGCTGACGGTCGGCGCCACGGGAAGTCGCACTGGGAGAGCGTCCAGCGGAGCGGCTGCCTCGGGCTTCGCTGGTCGGCCGGAGAACGCGGCGAATGCTCGTCCTGAACCGGACTCGCGGCGGATGATCGTCCCATGAGGCGACATCTATTTCGGTGCCTGTCAAGAGCCTCGCGACATGAACGCCAGGTCTCGGGCTACACCCTCTCAAGGGTAAGCTCCAGGGCGCCTGGTCGGTCGCCGTCAGCGGCAACTGGAGGGTGGTCTTCCGATTTGTCGAGCAGGATGTGGATGAAGTCGATCTCGTGGACTATCACCGAGCCAGCGGTTCGAGGGCGAAAAGGTAAAGGCTCCACAATGCGAATGCACGATCCCCCGCATCCCGGCGAGATCCTGAGAGCAGTTGCAGACTTACAGCCCACCCTCGGCGTCGAAGGCCAGACCGGCCGGCCCGGCGAGCCCGGAGGCGAAGCGCTGAACCTCGCCGCTACGAGCGATGCGGTCGATCGTGTTGCCGAAGAAGTTCGCCTGATAGAGGTCGCCGGCGGCGTCGACGGCGTTG
>JAQBHE010000082.1:0-2531 GCA_032128015.1 Holophagae bacterium | reverse complement strand
CTGGCGAAAGAGCACCACACCGGAGGAGCTGGCGCGGATCGCCAGCGCGACGCCGGCGACCACCGGGAAGGCGATCACCAGCAGCAGCACCGAGAGCAGCACGTCCACTCCCCGCTTCCAGGCCAGGGCGAGGGCGCTGGTCGGCGAAGTCGAGAAGGTGATGAGCGGCACCCCTTCGAGCTCCTCGAGCTCGACCTTGGCCTTGGTGTGGGGAAAGAACTGGAGCGCGAAGCGGGTCAGGATGCCCTGCTCCTGCAGCGCCAGGAAAAGGTCCTCGAAGCGATCGAAATCACGGCGGTCGATGGCGAAGATCACTTCGTCGACGATCACCCGGTCGAGGATCTCGCGGAGCTCGCCGACCCGGCCCAGCACCGGCAGACCGGCGAGGCGATCGGGGACCTCCTCGTCGTCGTCGGCGACGAAGCCGGCCAGGCGGTAGCCCCAGAAGCGGTGGGCCCGAATCGACTCGGCGATCGCCTGCGCTCCAGGGTTGGCGCCGACCAGCAGAACGGTGCGGAAGTTGAGCCCTCTGCCGCGAATGTAGCGTGAGGTGAGCCGGAGCGCGATCTTCTCGGCGAGCAGCAGGAGCCCGGAGAGCACCGCGAAGAGGGCGATCCAGACGCGGCTCAGGCGGTCGTCGTCGAGCAGCCGTTCGTCGAGCCGGAAGGCCCAGATGACGAGCAGGAAAAGCACCGCCGCGGTCGCCGTGCCGCGCAGGATCGCGACCGCTTCGGCGCGCAGCGGCACGGTGCGATGCGAGCGATAGCGCCCGGACGACCAGAAAACCACCGACCAGATGGCCAGCGCGACCGGCAGGAGTGGCAGGTAGCGCGCCACCGGATAGAACGCCCCGGAGACCAGCGCTCCGCCGATCGACGGCAGCAGCACGGCGCGGATCTGGTGGGCGAGGAGAAATGCGGCCGAGACCAGCGCAAGGTCGAGCGCGTAGACGAAGAGGGCGATGAGTCGGGCTTGCTGCTTGAGCATCGGCGGCGAGGCGCCGATTCTAGCGCGTCAGCCAGCGCCGAGCTGCCCACCAGGCCCCCGCGGCCCAGATCCGACCGAACGCCGCATGTAGGCTACTCCTCGGCGAGAACCGCTGGCCGAAAGGTTCGTTTTCCCGAGCGCCGGTAGCGCGATCCAGCTTTCCGACCCCGACGCGAGTTCCTCGCTGACCTAGTTCGCGGGAGGTAGAAGCGCGCTTCCGCGGCGCTGCGTGAGGAAAGCGGTCACGACTCGATGTCGAGCTGTTTGCGGATGACGCGGCAGAGCGATTCCTTGATCTCGTTGTGGCGCGGCACGGGCGCTTTGCGGCCGTTCTTTGGATTGAGGTAGAGATCGTGCCGGCCGCCGTGACGATGGAGCACGCAGCCTTCCTGTGTGAGCTTGCGCAGGAAGGCCGCTCGCTTCATGCCGGCAGTTCGATCGACTTGAGCTGCGCTGCGGGGTGTGGCTCGGCGCGCGCGTCTTCGACGACGAGCTCGTAGGCGTCGCGGATGTTCTCCTCGAGCTCGTTCAAGCTGTCGCCCTGGCTGAAAACGCCAGGGATCTCGCGCAAGCGGCCGACGTAGCCGCCGTCGTCGGGCCAGTATTCGAGAGTCAGGCGCATGATGGGTCCTCCGTCGCTCTCGATTCTACGCGCTCCCTGGTCTTTCATTGTCGCTGCTCTTGAACCGGCAGTGCCCACTGGTGCCCGGCTGGCGATTGCCCGCAGCGCCCGAGCGTCGGCGCCTTAGCCGGCGATCTCACGCAGCAGCGCCGCGTAGCGGTCGGCGACCAGCTCCCAGTCGAAGCGGCGGCGGGCGCGGGCGGCGGCGGCCTCTCCCTGGGTCCGGCAGCGGGCGGGATCGCCGAGCAGACGGGTGAGGGTCGCGGTGAGCGAGGCGGGGTCGCCGGCGCGGAAATAGCTCGCCTCGTCGCCGGCGACCTCGCGGTTTTCCGGGGTGTCGTGCAGCACGATGCAGTTGCCGTAGCCCATCGCCTCGACCAGCGCCGGGTGGGTGCCGCCGACCTCGGTGGCGTGAATGTAGGCGAAGGCGTGGGAGAGGAGCTGCCGGTAGCCGCGGCCGTAGATTGGTCCCGGAAAGCGGATGCGCGGATCGGCGTCGCGGGTGAACGAGGCGATGAACTGATTGGCGTACGGCGCGCCGCCGACCATCACCAGCGGCGTCTCGCCCGGCACTGAGCGGTACGCCTCGGCCACTCGGTGCGGATTGTTCTCGGGCTCGAAGCGCGAGACGTAGAGCAGATAGCGGCGCGACTCGATGCCGAGCCGGCGAAGCGTGCCGGTCTGGAAAAGCGGGCGGGCGTCGACACCGTAGGTGATGACGGTCGACGGCGCGGCGTAGCGCTCCTGGTAGTGCGCGCGGATCACTTCGGCGTCGGTCACCAGCCGGTCGGGAACGACGCAGGCGAGCCGCTCCGAGAGGGCGTAGACGGCGCGTCCGAACCGGCCCCACTTGGCGCGTCGCTTCTCGATCCCGTCGACGTTGAGGACGGTCGGGATCCCCGCCGCGGAGAGCAGCGGCACG
>JAQBHE010000081.1:0-3025 GCA_032128015.1 Holophagae bacterium | reverse complement strand
CGATGAGGGCAAAGAAAATCAGCACCGTCACCGACACCACCCGGGTCGCGAAACCGAGGGTCGGGGTGAAAGCGTCGACCGAGGTATCGCGCACCACCCCGTACACGTGCCAGTGCTGGCGCAGACCGGAGCGCACGTACCCCATCAGCCCCATCAGCCAGGTGAAGCTGATGGCGATAAAGATCAGGACGTACTGCGAGATTGCCGGCATCCGACCCCACTCGGTCTCGCCGGTTTTCTGATGACCGCTGTAGAGCACGACGTCGAGAACGGTGATCAACACCATCGCCAGCAACACCGACCCCACCTGCGGCACCGAGAACTTGATCCGGGTCGCGGCGTCGACGAAGTAACCGTAGATCCCGTAGAAGATCACGATCCCGGAAGCAGCCGCGAAGATTGTGAACTGCGCGCTGCTCAGAGCCTTGCGGAATCGGTGCATCGCCCGCTTGCCGCTGCGCCGGTAGAGCAAGAAGCTCATGTAGGTGCTGAGGATCAGGATGTTCACCGCGGTGTTCTTTGCCGACATCACCCCGAGGAACCCGAGCTGTGGGTGCGACGAGCCGCCCATCGCGCGGATCTCCGACACCGTCGAAATGATCGAGCGCGGGGTCGCCCACACCGCGAAGCACAAGGCGATTGCGATCAACAGGTACTTGATGAACTTTTGGTACTGGAGCGAGTCCGAGATCCGGCCCATCCCCAGCCACAGGTAGTAGTTGGCGGCCAGAAAGAGATTGCCGATCAACGCCGCCTGGATGATGAACAGCCAGGAGAACGCGCCGCCCATCATCTGGATGCCGAGGGCCTGGGAATAGGCATAGATCTCGCTCGCCAGGTAGTAACCGGCAAACGGCAACGGCAGGAACGAGCAGATGGCGACGAAGTTGCCGATGTAGCCCATCCAGTCGTAGTGCGCGCGCTCCTCGTCAGTCTTGGCGCCGAGGTAGCGGAATGCCGCGTAGGCGGCAGCGATCGAGCCGCCGAAGGCGACGTTGGCGATCATCCGGTGGATGTTGATCGGCATCCAGGTGTAGTTGGTCACCGCATCCCAGGTGCTGATCAACGCGCCCTTGTCGGAGACCCCGGCCGGCGACATCATGAAGGTCAGCCAGGCGTTGGCGATGAACATGATCGCGGTGCCAACCAGGTTGAGCATCAGGCCGAAGAACAGGTGGAGCTTGGGGTTGAACTTGCCCCAGCCGTAGTAGTAGGCGTAGAGGAAGAACGCCTCGAAGAAGAACAGACCGACATAGGGCAAAAACGTCGGCGAGAACACGCTCATCAGGTAGCCGATGAACTTCGGATACAGAATCACCAGCATGAAGGTCAGAAAGGCCCCGAAGGTCGCGGTTATCGAGAATGACACCGACAGCAACTTGGTGAACTCGTAGGCGAGCTTGTCGTAGCGTGGATCGCCGTTGAAGTAGCCGATCAGCTCGATCAGAAAGGCGAACATCGGCACCGCCAGCACGAACGCCGCGAACAGCAAGTGGAGCTGGGCAAGCACCCACACCGCGACCCGGCTGCCGACCACCGGGAACTGCCGGTACTCGACCTCGACGTACTCCTTGGCGCGGTCCTTGGCATCGGCGGCGCTTACCTCGTCGGCGACGCCTTGTTCGCGAGGCGTCACCTCGGCTCGCTCGAGACGGTCGGGTTGCCGGTACTCGCCCGCGATCAGGGTGGTGGCAATGCGCACCGTGGCGACCCCAAGGAACACCAGCGCCACCGCGCCGCCGATCACCAGCTTCTTGTTCAACTCGATCCCCTCGTCTAATCGCTGAAGTTCTTGCGGGCTGCGGCTAGCCGCCGACCGGATTCGCTGCGCGCTCTTGCTGCAGCCTGCGGACGTGGGCGATCACCGCCCAACGATCCTCCGGGGTTAGCTGGTAGGCATAGCCCTTCATCAGCCCGACACCGTGGGTGATGACGTCGAACATCTGGCCATCCGAGTAGGCCAACCGCTGGGCGTCGTGGAAGGTGGCGGTCGGGGTGCCGTACTGATGGAGGATGCCGCGACCGGTGCCGCGCCGGTCGTGGCACGGTTGGCAGTAGATCTGGTAGCGATCGGCGCCGCGCGCCAGGGTGGCCTCGCTCGACGCCAGCGGCGACGATTCGAGCAGCTGGCCGGCGGCGTCTTTGCCGGTGGCGACGCTGGGGTCGGCGCGCAGCTCCCCGATCGCCACCGTGCCCGGCACCGGCAGGCGCATACCACGACCGTCGTAAAAGAAGTCGCTCGCCTCTTGGGCCTCGAGCTTCTCTTGGTAGTCCATGTTCGGGTTGAGGTGGATCGGAGGGAGCGACGACGGCATGCCGCGGCAGCCCAAGAGAGCGATCATCGTCGCGACGACGACGACCGCGACACCGGCCGGCCGGCTAACGCGCATCGTGCTCTCCCGCGCCCGCCGTTTCGGGCTCGGACTGCGCTCCCAGCGCCGGATGGGGATTGCGGAGCTTGGCGAGGTAAGTGGTCCGCGGCCGGGTGTACAGCTCTTCGAGCAGCTCGTAGTTTCGCGGGCTCGCCTTCGCCACCGCCACCCGGCTCGAAGGATCCAGGATGTTGCCGAACTCGATTGCCTGCGCCGGGCAAGCCTGCTGGCAGGCGGTCTCGATGTCGCCGTCGCCGACCGCCCGCCCGGCGACTTTGGCGTCGATCTTGGCGCGGTGCACCCGTTGGATGCAGTAGGTGCACTTCTCCATCACCCCGCGCGAGCGCACCGTGACGTCGGGGTTGTTGCCCAGCTGGACCACTTCCGGGGTGTACTTCGTGAAGTTGTAGTAATTGAATCGCCGAACCTTGTACGGACAGTTGTTGGCGCAGTAACGGGTGCCGATGCAACGGTTGTACACCATCACATTGAGGCCCTCGTCGTCGTGGACGGTCGCCGCCACCGGGCACACCTGCTCGCACGGCGCGGGCTCGCACTGCTTGGACGGCCGCGGCTGGCGCTCCGCCTCGGGATCGGCTTGCTCGCGGACGATGTAGCGGTGGGGTCGCAGGGCGTGCGGCTGGCGGGCGCGC
>JAQBHE010000080.1:0-2871 GCA_032128015.1 Holophagae bacterium | reverse complement strand
GACGAGCTGCGCGGCCTCGAAGATGTACGAAGAAAACACGCGGGTCGTATAAAATCCGTAGCCGTCGTTGACCACGATCGGGGTCTTCTTGATCTTCTTCGTGTAGTCGAGAGCCGCGGCAAGCGCGCGTTCGGAGGTCTGTTTGCCGACGATGACCTCGACCAGCTTCATCCGCTCGACCGGCGAAAAGAAGTGAATGCCGATGAAGCTCTGCGGCCGAACCGATGCCTTGGCGAGGCCGGAGATCGGCAGGGTCGAGGTGTTCGATCCGAAGGTCGCGGTCTCGGCGAGGTGCGCCTCGGCCTGCTTCGTGACCTCGGCCTTGATCTGACGATCCTCGAACACCGCCTCGATCACCAGGTCGCAGCCCGCGAGGTCTGCGTAGTCGACCGTGGGTCGGATTCGCTCGAGCACCTGGGTGCGCTCGGCGGTAGTGGACCGTCCCTTGAGGATCCGCTGGTCAATGAGGTCGCCGGACAGCCGCTTGCCGCGCTCGGCGTTCTCGAGCGTGGTGTCGAGAAGCACGACGTCGATGCCGACGCTCGCTGACACATACGCGATTCCGGCGCCCATCATTCCAGCGCCGAGGACTCCGAGCTTCTGGCAGGCAGTGGCGGGGACATCCTTGGGTCGGCGCGCTCCCTTGTCGAGCTCTTGGATCGACAGGAACAGGCTGCGGATCATGTTGCGCGAAGTCGGGTCGAGCAGGACGCTGGTGAACCACCGCGACTCGACCCGCAGCGCCGCTTCGATCGGCAGCTGCAGCCCCTCGTAGACCGCTTGTAGGATCGCCTTCTGTGCCGGGTAGTTGCCGTAGCTCTCGCGGCGCAACATCGCCGCGCCCATCATGAACACCGGCGTCCCCTGGGGACTGTACGGTCCGCCGCCGCGGATCTTGAAGCCGCTCTCGTCCCACGGCTGCACCGCCTTGCCGCCGTCGAGGATGATCTGGCGGGCGGTCGCGAGCAGCTCCGCCGCCGGCACCACTTGGTCGACGATGCCCTGCGCTTTGGCCGCCTTCGGCGACACGGTCTGGCCTTGGAGCAGCATCGGCAGCGCCGCCATCGCGCCGATCAGCCGGGGCAGGCGCTGGGTGCCGCCGCCGCCCGGCATCACCCCGACCTTGGCTTCCGGCAGTCCGAGCTGGATGCGGTCGTCGTCGGCGACCACGCGATGGTGCGACGCGAGACAAATCTCGAAGCCGCCGCCGAGCGCGGTGCCGTTGATCGCCGCCACCACCGGCTTGCCGCCGGTCTCGAGCTTGCGCAGCAGTTCGTTGAAGCGCAGGTTGGCTTCGTAGAGATCGCGGACGCGCTGCTCGCGAGTGCGGGTATCCGCGCCATCGCCCGAGGCGCCGCCGAGCATCCCGAGATCGGCGCCGGCGATGAACGCCGGCTTGGCGCTGGTGATCACGATGCCCTTGACCGCGGCGTCGGCGAGCGCTTTGTGGACGCACTCGGCGAACTCGGTCATCGAGCCGCGGTCGAGGACGTTCATCGAACGTCCGGGCATGTCCCAGGTGATGGTGGCGACGCCGTCGGCGTCGCTCTGGTATTCGAGGTTGGTCATCGGGAGGCTTTCACCACAGGCTGCTAGACCCGCTCGATGATCGTCGCGGTGCCCATGCCGCCGCCAACGCACAGGGTGACCAGAGCCGTCGCGAGGTCACGGCGCTCGAGCTCGTCGAGAACCGTGCCGAGGATCATCGCACCGGTCGCGCCCAGCGGGTGTCCCATCGCGATCGCGCCGCCATTGACGTTGATCGCCGAATGGTCGAGGTCGAGCTCCTGCATGTAGCGCAGCACCACCGCCGCGAACGCTTCGTTGAGCTCCCAGAGGTCGATGTCGGTCTTGTCCATGCCGGCGCGCCGAAGCACCTTGCGAGTGACCTCGCCGGGACCGGTGAGCATGATGCAAGGCTCGGTGCCCACCGAGGCGAAGGCCTTGATCCGCGCACGCGGTTTCTTGCCCAGCGCCTCGCCGGCTTCGCGGTTGCCGAGCAGCACCGCCGCCGCGCCGTCGACGATCCCCGACGAGTTGCCGGGGGTGTGGACGTGGTCGATCTTCTCGATCCAGTGGTACTTCTGCAGGGCAACCGCGTCGAAGCCCCCAGCCTCGCCCATCAGCTCGAAGGAGGGCTTCAGGTTCCCGAGCGTCTCGACGGTCGTCCCGGGCCGGATGAACTCGTCCTGATCGAGCACCACCTGGTCGTTGATATCGGTGACCGGAATCACCGACTTCGAGAAGCGGCCCTCTTCGCGCGCCGCCGCCGCGCGCTCCTGGGAGCGGGCGGCATAGGCGTCGACGTCTTCCCGCGAGAACTCCTCGACGGTCGCGATCAGGTCGGCGCCGACACCCTGGGGGATGAACGAAGTGTCGTAGTTGGTCTCCGGGTCCATCGCCCAGGCGCCCCCGTCGGTGCCCATCGGCACCCGCGACATCGACTCGACACCGCCTGTGAAAACCATGTCCTCCCAGCCCGAGGCGACCTTCTGGGCGCCGATATTGACCGCCTCGAGCCCGGAGGCGCAGAAGCGGTTGAGCTGGACGCCGGCGACTGTGTCGGGGAGGCCCGCCTTGATCGCCGCGGTCTTGGCGATATCGGCGCCCTGATCGCCAATCGGGGTGACGCAGCCGAGCACTACGTCGTCAACGCGGTTGGGATCGAGGTTGACGTTGCGGGCGAGCGTCTCGTGCATCAGGCCGACGACGAGATCGACGGGCTTGGTCGAGTGCAGCGATCCGTTCACCTTGCCCTTGCCTCGGGGGGTGCGGACGGCGTCGTAGACGAGTGCTTCGGGCATCGGAGAGCTCCTTGGTGAGAGAGGACCGCGGCTTGGCGCGGACGGGACAGGGATTATTGCCGAATTC
>JAQBHE010000079.1:0-8364 GCA_032128015.1 Holophagae bacterium | reverse complement strand
TGGGAGTACTACCCGGTCGCCAATGTGCTCGCGGCAGCCACCGCCACCGTCTTGTCGGGTTGGCTCGGAGTGCTCGACTGGTTCGATGGGTTCCACGCCCTCAACCTCTGGCTCGGCGCCATCCTCCTCTGGGTGCTGGTGCGCTGTGGTGAGCGCGAGATCGGAGTCGAGGCGGCCGTGGTATCGGTGCTCTTGCTGTTGACCGCTCCGCGGCTGATCAGCCACGCGTTGACCAACACCAAGGACTTCCCGGAGCTGGTCTTTTTCTCGCTCACTCTGCTCGCCTTCCACGCGGCTTGGACTCGCGGTAGGGCGCTCGGAGTCATCGGCGCCGGGGCGATCTCCGGTCTCGCCCTCGGCACCAAAGCGAACGCCCTGTTCTTGCTCCCGATCCTGCTCGCGGTCATAGCGCTCGGCCTGCCGCGATCCTGGTCGGGTCGAAGTCGAGCGGCGCTATTGGCCCTGAGTGGCGGGGCGGTTGCGGGAGCCGGAGTGTTCTGGGCTTCCTGGCCTTACCTGTGGCAGGCGCCTTGGGAGCGCATCGGCCGCCACCTCGTCTACGTCAAGGGACAGATCAGCCAGGTCCGGCCCGAGAGCGTCCTCGAGCCCCACACAGCACTCCTCGGGACCACTCCGTTGCCGTTCCTGATCTTGATCTCAATCGGCGTCGTCGACCTGATCTCGAGGCTCCGGCGCCGTGACCGGTTTGCGGTGCTGCTGGCGGCGTGGATCGCGGTGGTGCTCGGTCGTCTCTACCTGCCCGGGGCGGTGAATTTCGACGGCGTGCGGCACTTCCTGGAAGTGTTCCCGGCGCTGGCGTTGGTCGCGGGCCTCGGCGCCGCTCGTTGCCTGATCTGGACTCGCGGGCTCGCCACCAAGATGTCGGCACGCCGAACATCAGCGCCGTTCTCACGGCTGGTCGTTGCGACTCTGATCTTGGCGGCGGTCGCTCCGGGGGCGTGGGCGACCGTCCGCAGCCACCCTCATCAGATCGCGTACTGGAATCGGCTGGTCGGCGGTGTTCGGGGCGCCCATCAACGGGCGCTTCCGCAGGCCGGCGACTACTGGGGCCTGAGCTACCGCCAGGGGCTGCGCTGGCTCGCCGAGGCGGCGCCGCAAGGCGCGGTGCTGGCGGTGCCGGTCGCCGAGCATACAGTCCGCGTGGTCGCGCAGGCGCGGCTTCGCGCTGACATCGGACTGGCGCACGTTTCGCAGCCGACGCGGCCGGAGATCCCCCGAGAGATCGTCGAGCGGCTCCAGGCGCTGGCGCGCGAGCGCCCGGTCTACGTGATGTTCGTACCGCGTGCCGATTGGTCGAACCAACTGATGGCGGATTGCCTGAACCGACTCGAGCCGGAGCGGGTCTGGGCCTACGACGGAGTTCCGATTCTGCTTCTCTATCGCTACGCCGCACCCGAAGTCGGCGGCGTCTGAGATCGAGGAGCAACGGGGCCCGATGACCGTGGCCCGGAGGAGCCCTGGTCTCGGGGAGCGGGCTGTGCCAATATGGCGCCGCCATGTCGAGCCCGCCACAGGTCATCATCGTCGACGACGAGACCGGATCCCGAGAGTCGATGGCGATCGCCATCGAGAAGGCCGGGATCACGGCGCGCACGTTCGACGATGCGCAGAAGGCGTTGGAGTACGTCGAACGCGAACCGGGCGTGCGACTCGCGGTGTGCGATCTCCGGATGCCGGGGATGGACGGTCTCAGCTTCCTCAACGAAGTCCGCGCGCGCCAGCTCGACCTCGGAGTGATCCTGGTGACCGGTTTCGGCTCGATCGAGTCGGCGGTCGAGGCGATGCAGGTCGGCGCCGACGACTACCTGACCAAGCCGGTCGACTTGTTCGAGCTCCGCAAGCGGGTCAACAACCTGCTCGAGAACCGACAGCTCAAAGAGGAGGTCACGAGCCTCCGCCAGATGCTCGAGAAGCGATTCGGTTTCGACGCCATCATCGGCGCGTCGCAACCGATGGAGCGCTTGTTCGAGCAGATGCGGCTGGTGGCGCCGACGCGGAGCACGGTGCTGATCGTCGGCGAGAGTGGGACCGGCAAGGAGCTGGTGGCCAAGGCGCTCCATCAGTCGAGTCCGCGGATCAACGAGCGCTTCTTGGCTCTCAACTGCGGCGCCATCCCGAGCGACATCCTCGAAAGCGAGTTGTTCGGTCACGAACGCGGCTCGTTCACCGGTGCGGTCGCTCGCAAGATCGGAAAGTTCGAGCTCGCCCAGCGCGGCACCCTGTTCCTCGACGAGATCTCGGAGCTCTACCCGGAGCTCCAGGTCAAGTTGCTTCGGGTGCTCGAGGAGCGCCAGATGATGCGGGTCGGCGGTGGCGACCTCATCGATCTCGACTTCCGTCTCATCGCCGCCACCAACCGCGACCTCGAGAAAGAAGTCGCCCAAGGGCGCTTTCGTGAAGATCTTTACTATCGGCTGAAGGTGGTGACGCTGAAGATCCCGCCGCTCCGCGAGCGCCTCGACGACTTGCCCTTGCTGGTCGATCACTTCTTGCGGACTTTCGCAGAACGCGAGGGCAATCCGCCGGCGGTGATCACCGCCGAAGCGCTGACCGCGCTGTCTCACCACGCGTGGCCGGGCAACGTGCGCGAGCTGCGCAACCTCCTGGAATCGGTGGTGATCTTTCACCGCGGCGGCGAGATCAAGCCGTCTGATCTGCCCGTCGAGATCGGCGAGGACGCCGCGGTGCCGGTTGCCACGCCGGTACAGTCGTCGATCGGCATACCCCGTACCATGGCCGATATCGAACGACAGGCGATTCTAGATACCCTGGAACGCACCGGCGGCCGTCGTTCCGAGGCGGCGCGCATGCTGGGAATCGGGCTGCGCACCTTGCAGCGCAAGCTCAAGGACTATCGCGGTCAGGGCCACTTCGCCGGATAGCGGTCCTGAACCTGAGATTGTAGGAATCAGAGCCAGGAGCCTGCGATGGAGCTGCCAGCCGAGGTATCGATTCACAACGAAACCCTCGGCCTCAAGGGCGGTCGGGCTATGCTGATCCGGATCAGTCCCGAGGGCTTCTATGAGCTGACGATTGCGTTCGGCGAGCGCCAGCACCGGGTGCTGCTCCCGATCACCAGCACGGTGGTGATCCAGCGCCAGCCCGAGGACAACCCGGTCGTCGACTTCGAAGTCGAGCGCTAGAGGCTCCGGATGTGCTGGGTAACACATTCTCCGGCTGGCAATGTCTGCCCGTCCGCAAGGATCCTCTGAGGGTAGCGGCCGACCTTGGGCGGCCGACGAACGAGCGAGAACGCCGGCGATCCGACCGCACCCGAACGAGAAGACAAGGCCGGCGCCCGCTCGACGAAGCGGCCTTATCCGCCGCAACGGCGTACGCCCCAACGACTCTTCACTCGGCCGCCCAAGCGTTGGCGCGCCCAAAGTCGGGCGCTACCCCCGGAGGGGACCAGGCGAGCGCCCGGCGCGGATCGCTGCGAGCATTTCCGAGACCGCCGCCGCGAGCCCGACCAGCACCGCTCGCGAGACGATCGAGTGGCCGATGTTGAGCTCCTCGACCTCGGGCAGGCGCGCCACCGCTCCGACGTTGTCGCAGGTGAGTCCGTGTCCAGCGTAGACGCGCAACCCGGCTGCCGCGCCCCGTTCGGCAGTCGACGCGATCTTGGCCAGCTCGCGCGCCACCGCCTCGCCACGGGCGCGGGTGTAGCGGTCGGTATTGATCTCGAATCCTTGCAGCGGGCCGAGCTCGCGGAGCTCGTCCAACATGGCTGGCTCGGGGTCGAGGAAGAGCGAAGTGGCGATTCCGGCGCGTTCGAGACGGATCAAGGCATCAGCGATTCGCCGCACCTGACGCCGCAGATCGAGGCCGCCTTCGGTGGTGATCTCGTCGGCGCGCTCGGGCACCAGGGTGACCTGGTGGGGTCGGACCCGTTCGGCGACCGCCAGCATCTCTGGGGTGGCGGCGATCTCGAGGTTGAGCTTGCCGGTGATTCGCTCGCGCAGCTGCTCGACGTCGGCCTCCTGGATGTGCCGGCGATCCGCGCGCAAGTGGACCGTGATGCCTTGAGCGCCAGCGTCCTCGGCCATCGCCGCCGCCGCAACCGGATCGGGATAGGTCGCCCGTCGCGCTTGGCGCAGGGTCGCGACGTGATCGACGTTGACCGACAGTCGCGCCGCGGGTTCACTCGGCTCCAACACTGCGCGCTCCCATTCCGATCTCGTCATCGACAACGTCGGCCAGTCGGCTCACCAGCGATTCCACCAGATGGCGGCTCGGCCCCTCGATCATGATCCGTACCAACGGCTCGGTGCCGCTGTAGCGCAGGACCAAGCGACCCTCGGCGCCGAGATCGCGCTCGACCGCGGCGACCGCGGCGGCGACTCGTGGCAGCTGCTCGAGCGGAGGTTTCGAGGCCACTGGCAAGCTCCGAAGAATCTGCGGGAAGCGCTCGAAGTCCGCGAGCGCGGCACTCACCGGCAGCGCGCGCTCGGCGAGCACGCGGGCAATCTGGGCGGCGGTCAGCAGGCCGTCGCCGGTGGTCCCGTGCGCGAGGTCGACGAGGTGGCCGGAGGGCTCGCCGCCGAGCCGTAGCCCGTGCTCTCGCAGGCTGCGGACAACCTCGCGATCGCCGACGCCGCAGCGCACGACCGCGATGCCTCGAGGAAGCAAGGCGCGCTCGAGTCCGAGGTTGCTCATGCTCGTTGCGACCACCGCCGGCGGCTCGAGCGCGCCCTGCTCGGCCAGCGTCGATGCCCATAAGAAAAGGATCTCGTCACCGTCGCGGACCCGACCCTGTTCGTCGCACAGGATCACTCGATCGGCGTCGCCGTCGAAGGCGAAGCCGAAATCGAAGCCGAGATCCAAGACCGCCCGCGCGGCGAGATCGGGCGCGGTCGAGCCGCAGCGATCGTTGACGTTGCGGCCGTTCGGCTGGTCGTTGAGCAGTCTGACGTGTGCCCCCAGCCGCTCGAAGAGCGGTCCCGCGTACCGAGAGGCGGCGCCGTGGCCGGTGTCGAGAACGACGCGCAGGCCAGCGAACGGACGATCCCCGCCTCCAAGCGGACGATCCCCGCTTCCAAGCGGACGATCCCCGCCGACCGCGCTCTCGAGCGCGGTCAGGTAGTGCTCGGCGTGCGCTTCTGCGGGCGCCGCCAACGACGGCTCGTCGTGCGACTGGGGCACGCGGCTTTTCGCGCGGTCGGCGAGCCGCAGCTCGAGCTCGCGTTCGATGAGGTCGTCGAGCTTGAACCCGTCGGCGCCGAAGACCTTGATGCCGTTGTCGGGATAGGGGTTGTGACTTGCTGAGACCATCAGCCCGGCGTCGGCTCCCAGCGCGATCACCAGCCGGGCCACGGCCGGCGTCGGCACCACGCCGAGGGGCTCGATGGCCGCGCCGGCCCAAGTCAAGCCGGCGGCTAGCCAGCGGCTGATCGTGGGAGTGCTCTCGCGAGTGTCGCCCCCGATCACGACCCGCGGTCGCCCTCCGTGGGCGTCAGCGAGAAGCTCCGCCAACCGCGCGCCGAAAGCGGTGACCGTCTCGCGATCGAGTGGCGGCTCGCCGAACCGGCCGCGAATGCCGTCGGTGCCGAACAGGCTCGGCGCGGCGGTCACCTCGAGCCCCCGGTGGGCGGACCGTTGGGGACCGGCACGTCGAGCGCGACGTACACCGTGACCAGGGTCGGGCGCAGCACGCGGGTGGCCTCGTCGTCCGGCTGGAGACCGACTTGCTGGTCGAACGACAGAGCGCGACCGGCGAGGTTGATCCGGGCGGTGGCGATGTCGTCGAGCTTCTCGAGGGTGCGCAGCGGGCCCTCGACCAGGACCTGCGGAGGATCGACCCGGGTCAACTCTCGGTTGATCGTGGCGCGTGCCGCCGGCTCGCCGGCAAAGGTCGGTCGGACCTTGACGAACTTGGTTTCTTTCTCGTCGATCAGCAGAGTGATCCGGTCGGGTTTCAGAGACTCGACTTCGAGGTCGCGAGGCAGTCTGACGTTGTTGGCGCTGAGCGCGATCTCGGTCGGCTCGTTGGGCGTGAAGTTCGACGGGAATGGCACCTGGACCCGGACGTCCTGGGAGCTCAGACCGCGAACCCGTTCGGCACGGCCGCGCACCCGCACCGTGATCATCTGGACGCTGCTGCGGTTGAGGATCAAGTAGTCCTCGGAGGTCTCGAAGTCGATGGTGGCGACAACCTCGCTCGACACCCGTGGCTCGCTGACTTCCTCGAGTCGCGGCAGGTAGGAGGCGAACAGCCAGATTGCGATCGCGATCGCTAAGGCCGCGGCGCGGAACATCCACAAGTTGCGCGCCTCGAGGTGTCGCGGTGCGCCACCGGTCGCCATCCGATCCTCGCGTTGCCTCGCCATGGGATGTCAGGCGGTACGGGCCGCCGACTGCGCGGTAGCGCTGGTCGGCTCGAGGTCGGTGACCAGGAAGCGGATCAAGCGGTTGCGCAGCTCGTGACCGTCGAGATCCTCGATCAGGCGGCCGGCGATCGCAATCGAGATCCGTGCGGTCTCCTCCGAGATCACGACTGCGATCGCGTCCGTCTCCTCCGTGATGCCGATCGCCGCGCGATGACGAGTGCCGAACCGGCGTGAGATCTCGGGGCTCGGTGATAGCGGCAAGAAGCAGGCGGCGGCGGCGATCCGATCGTGCTGGATGATCACCGCGCCGTCGTGGAGCGGAGTCCCAGGATTGAAGATCGTGATCAACAAGTCGAACGACAGCTCGGCGTCGAGCGCGATGCCATTCTCGATGTAGTCGCGAAGGCCGTCGAGCCGTTCGAGGACGATCAGCCCGCCGGTGGAGCGCGAGGCGAGGGTGGTGGCGGCGATCACGATCTCATGGAATCCGGATTCGTCGTGTTGCTGGGCCGCCAAGCCGAACAACGGGTTGCGCCCGAAACTGGCGAGCGCCCTGCGGATCTGGCTCTGGAACAACACGATGACCGCGAACGGCAGGAAGATCACAAAGCCCTGGAGCATGACCTCGAGGGTGCGCAGCCCGAACACCCGCGCGAGGTAAGCGGAGGTGAGCAGCACCAAGATACCGAGCAGGATCTGGACCGCGCGGGTGCCACGGATCAGCAATAGCAGGTTGTAGACGATGATCGCGACCGCGACCACGTCGAGGGCATCGCGGGGGGTGATCAGCTCGAACAGCTGGCGGTTCACCGGTGACCTCGACGCGTCGCTGAGGCCCGGTCACTCATCGGCAGTGGCGCCGGCCGGCCGTTCTTCAACGCGGGTTGTCGCCGCGCCGCAGTCGTCCGACGCGGTCCGAGGCGCCGCCTTTGCGCTGCGCGGGCACCGCCTCGGGCGCGCCTTCCTCGTTGGGCGCGCGCTCGTCTGGGATCTCGCGGTCGGGCCGCGAAGGTGCGACCTCGGCAATGGGGTCGCGAGCGTCCGCACTGTCTTCGACCGTCGCCAGGCCGCCCTCGGCGGCGCCGTCGCGGGGCGACGGGCGATCGGGCGGTAGCATGATGGGTCGCCGCTTGGGCTCCAGATCCTGCCCGGTGGCTTCCTCGATCATCCGATACACGTCGCGACCGTCGAGCGACTCTTTCTCGAGCAGCTCGGCGGCGACCCGATCGAGGAGCGAGCGATGCTCGGTGAGAATCTTGGACGCCCGCTGGTAGGAATCGCGGACGATGCGGTCGACCTCCTGGTCGATCCTCTGCGCCGTGGAGTCGCTGAAGTCAGTGCGCTGGCCGAAGTCGCGGCCGAGGAACACCGGTTCGCTCTTCTCGCCATAGGCCAGAGGGCCGAGCTCGGACATCCCCCATTCACAGACCATCTGGCGAGCCAGTTCAGTGGCGCGCTCGATGTCGTTGCCGGCGCCGGTGGTGATGTCGTCTTGCGACAGCTCCTCGGCCACCCGGCCACCCATCAGAATCGTGATCTGGGACAGCACGTACTGGCGCTTGTAGGTGTGCTTGTCCTCGGTCGGCAGCTGCATGGTCAGGCCGAGGGCGCGGCCACGCGGGATGATCGTGATCTTGTGCAACGGATCGGAGTCGCGGATGAAGGCCGCGACCAGAGCGTGACCAGCTTCGTGGTAGGCGGTGACTTCTTTCTCTTCCTCGCTGAGCATCATCGACTTGCGCTCGGCGCCCATCAGGACCTTGTCCTTGGCGTACTCGAACGAGGCCATATCGACCCGCTTCTGGTTGCGGCGGGCGGCGATCAGGGCCGCCTCGTTGACCAGATTGGCGAGATCAGCGCCGGCGAACCCCGGAGTGCCGCGGGCGATCGTCTCCAGGTCCACGTCCTCGGACAGCGGCACGTTGCGGCTGTGGACGCGCAGGATCCCCAGTCGGCCGCCGATGTCCGGGCGATCGACCACCACCCGCCGGTCGAAGCGGCCCGGCCGCAGCAGCGC
>JAQBHE010000078.1:0-15008 GCA_032128015.1 Holophagae bacterium | reverse complement strand
CGGCGAGCGCCGCCGCCGCCAGAGCGAATCGCCGCAGCCCGGACTGCGTAGCCGACGGGCGCGTGGATGCGCCCCCCGCCCTGGAGCCGACCGGCTTGCCAGACCGCACCGCCTGCAGGGCCCGGCGGCACGGCACGCAATGACGGGCGTGATCTTCGACCAACAGCCGTCGGCCGTCGGCAAGGGTGCCCGCGACCAGGGCCGGCATCAGGGATTGGTAGTCGTCGCAGCTGCGAAGCTCGGTGGCGGGGTCGTTCATATCGTTCTCCAGGGGGCGGTTTGAATCTCGAATTGAATGTCCAAGGTTGAGGGCGGAACTGCCTAGCTCGCTGTTGGCGGCTTCGCCGACGATTCCGGCTTCGCCGACGATTCCGGCTTCGCCGACGATCCCGGCTTCGCCGACGATCCCGGCTTCGCCGACGATTCCCGACCAAACCCGACCAAGCGCGTCGGCGACTTCGCGGTCGGATGGCTGGTGGTCGCGCACTTTGGCGATCGCATCATCCAATGTGGGTTCCAAGAGTTGGTCGCGGTTGTCGTTCATGCCATTTCTCCTTGGGACATTCCCAACTCTTCCTTGAGCCGTATCCGCGATCGGTGAAGGGTCACCGCGATCGCCGATCGCGAGGTGCCCAGCTGGTCGGCGATCTCGGTATTGCCGAGGCCTTCGAAGTAGCGGAGGGCGAAGATCTCCGCCGCCCGCGGGTTCAGTTTGGCGAGGGCGGAGCGCAATCGCTGGCCGAGCTCGCCGCGCTCGACCCGCGACTGCGGGCGCGCCGAGGGGTCGAGCTCCTCGAGCTCGGACTCCTCGTCGGTCGCCGGCAGCGGCACCGCCCGCGCCCGTTGGCGCGACCGCAGCAGGTCGAGGCCGGCGTTGACCGCCGCCCGGTGGAGGTAGCCGGTGACCGCCGGACCGAGCACGATGTCGTCCTCGCGGTCCTCGCGGCGCAGCAGGCGGAGGAAGATCGTCTGCACGACGTCCTCGGCATCGCTGGGGTTGCCGGTGACCCGGTACGCCACCCGATAGATCCGCGGTCCGTGCTCGCGGAAGAGATCCTCGAGGGAGCTGGGCGGGCCATCCGGCATGCTGGCTTGGCTCATCGCTGGCACTCGGCGTCCTCTTCTTGGGACGAACGGTTACAGAATCGCACCGTCCTCACCAGGAAGAACGACCGAGCTTAGCCGCGCTTAACAACGGGCGGTCCCGATCCTCCGCTTTTCGGGGGCGCCTCGCCCCTAGGCCTGCGCCGATATCGACTACTCGACGATGTCCTTGGCCAGGAGCTCGAGCTTCTCGCCGTCGAAGCTCTCGAGCTCGTAGACCCAAGAGCCGTGGTAGGCGTTGAACTGATTGATCTCGTCGGAGCGCTTGAGGATGCCGGCCTTGTCCTTGAGCTCCTCGTCGCTCTCGTCAAGACCGACCTCGATGCGATCGACGGTGAAGATGCCGGTGATCTTGGTGAACCGGCGGTCGCCGAGCTTTGCGTAGCTCACCAGGTAGCCGCTCTGGTCGTCGAGGTCGACACGGAGCGCCTGCGCGAAATCGAGATCGCGGACATCGGCCTCGTCGGCCAGGAAGACCTTCTCGAACGACAGTCGGTTGAGGAACGACGACAGCTTGCTGACCTCGCTCGACTTGGCCTTCTTGCCCGGCGGGGTCTCGAGCTCGAGCGGCGAGCCCTCGCCGGCCCGGGCCAGCACGAAGTCGGGACCTTCGATGCGGACGATGTCCGAGCTCGCGACATCGACGATCTCGCGCTGCAGGTAGTCACGGACCTCGTGGTCGATGCGGACGCTCGCGCGGCTCAAGAATACGGTGCGCTTCTCTCCGTCCTGGCGAGCCACGAACCGGCCTCCGCCCTCCTCCGCCGTCTTGCCCACCCGGACCTGGACCATGTCGGCGCCGGCCTGGTTCTTGAGCACGAGGGCGACCCCGTCGTCGGCGAGCGGATCGATTCCGACCTCGCTGGCGAAGTCGTCGCCCGATCCGAGCTCTTTCTCGAGCTCGATCGCGAGCAGGTCGCGGATCAAACGGTTGGCCGCGTCGTTGCGCGCCCGGTAGCCGTTCGCTTCCTTGACCGTGTAGCCGTCGGCGCTGCGCACCAGGGTGATCACCGCGCCCTTGGCGTCGGTGATCGAGACGTTGCCGACCTCGTCCGGGTTGAGGTTGGGCAGAAACTTCTGGCCGCGCTCGAAGCGGTCGGCGCGGCGCACTCCGTTCCAGTAGGTCAACGCCGACGCCGCGAGCAGCACGCCGACCAACACCGCGAGCTTCTTGTTGCCGCTGCTCATTCTCTCGATCTCCTCACGATCTCCTCACGATGCTCTTCACGATGCTCTTCACGATGCGTTCAATCGCGCGCGCCGGCGCTGGGCGAAGACGATCCCCGCGATCAGCACCGCGAGCGGCATCCATCCCATCACCGCGAAGCGCACCATCGATTCCTGGTTCTCGAGCGCCTGCCGTCGCGACTTGCGAATGTCCCGCAGCTCGCCGTTCGAGGCCTCGATCTTTTGGTTCAGCTCGTCGACCTCGTCCTGCACTCGCTTCTGGAACAGCGCCGCGTTTCTCGACGTCAGGTCGCTCTGCTTGGCGCGCAGCTGCTCCTGGAAGGTCTCGACCTCGGCGCGCAGCTCACGCTCGCGGTCGAGGGTCTCTTTCTCGGCCGCCGCCTCGATGTCGTTGAACAAGGTAAACGGCCGGCTCAGGGTCTTGGTCGAGCGGATCGCCATCAGCTCCTCGGAGCCCATCAGATAGTCGACCGAGTTGAGCAGCACCCGGTGGTTGTCGTTGGCGGCCTGCGCCAAGCCGAACGGCGTCGACACGAAGGCGATCTGGTCGCTGATGAAGTCGACATCGGCGAACACCATCACCGCCGCGTCGGCGCGCTCGGCCTCGGGCACCGGGTCGCGGTGGACCATTTCGGTGCCCTCCGGCGGCGGCATCTCGAAATCGGGGGGTAGCCCCGGCGGCCGCTCGGGCTCGCGGTCGGGGTACTCGGCGCCGTCGGGCCAGGCCGACGGAAAGCGACCGCGCAAGAGGTAGGCGAGCACCACCGGCTTGGTCCCGGGCACGAACTGGTCGCGCAGTTTTGCCGGGTTGTTGAAGTCGGTGAAAGCGAGACCGGCGCCACCGCCGAATCCGGGCTCGACGACCAGCGAGCCGCCAGCCGCGGTGGTGGTGATCAGCGGCAGCCGCTCGAGACCGGAGGGAGTCGACGACGGGCTCGCGCTGTCGGTGCCGGCTGTGGCGTCCGTGGCGAACGTGGCGTCCGGGGCGGACGTGGCGGACCCAGCCACCGGCTCGAGCACACCGGCGAGCAAGAAGCGCAGAGTCTTGAGCCCGCGCAGGATCGGCAGCGTCTGGTCCATGGTCGCGGCCCGGTCGTCCTCGCCGATTGCCAGGTCGATGATCACCGATTCGGCGGCTCCGAACTGGCTGACCGGGCGGCGCACCGCGAGCTCGAGGTCGGCCGCGAAACGATTCTCGGGCCGCTCGATTCCCCAGGCAACAAGCAGCTCATCGAGATTCGAGGCGGGCTGGTATTGGAGCGCCGCCCACGGCTGCTGGGGGTTCTGGGGCGGACGGTCGTCGAGGGAGTAGGGGTCGAGGAAGATCAGGGTGTTGCCACCGCGGACCACCCAATCGTCGAGCGCCACCAGGGTTTTCTTCGGCAGGTCCTTGGGATGGATCACCAGCACCAGGTCGTAGTCGTCCTTGGAGATGGTCTCGGCCGTGGGGTCGATCGACTTGACCTCGTAGAGCTCCTCGAGCAGCTCGACCGCGATCCACTTCTCGGTGGGTTGACGGCCCTGGGCGGCGAGCATCTGGGCCATGAACGGATCCTGCGCGCTGCCCATCACTTCGAGGCTCGACAGTAGGCCGAGCCGCTGGCGGTCCGGCCACAACAGACGGTGCAGGGTCTTCGAGATCTCGTACTCGACGTTCGCCTGCTCGCTCGGCCACAGGAAGTCGATCACTTCCCGGCTGCCGGTCTTGGTCTCGAAGACCAGGCCGAAGAAAAAGCGGTCGCCCTCTTGATTGATCAGCTTGCCGTCGAGACCGGCGTCGGAGGCCCGCTGGCCATCGTCGGTATCGGGCACCGGATCGACGACGCTGACCTTGATCTTGCCGTTGGCGGCGCGCTGGTACTCGCCGAGCAAGTTCTTCAAGTAGCGCTGGTAGGTGATGAAGTCCTTGATGAACCGGGGCAGGGTCTTGCCCGCGGTCTCGGAGAAGAACAGGGTGACGTCGACCGGCTGGACGCCCTCGTCGCGCATCCGGTTGAGCAGCACCTTGCTGCCGGGGCTCAGCGAGTAGATGTCGGAGGCGGTCATGTCGACCCGCAGCCCGGTGAGCCACCGGTCGACCAGATGGATCGAGAACAAACCGACCAACCCGACCAAGACCACCGTCAGCAGACGGCCCTTCCATGCGTTCATCGGTCTCTCCTAGGATGTCTTGGTGTGACGGAGCACCAGCATGCCGCCGACCAGCCAGGCGCCGGTGAACAGGACGAAGAAGCCCAGAGTGCGCGCCTCGATCAAGCCGCGGGTCATCGACTCGAAGTGGTCGACCAGGCTCAGGCTGCCGAGTAGCTCCTCGGCGTAGGGGCCGAGCCAGCGTCCGATCGCCTGCTGGCTCTGGGGCAGACCGACGAGCAAAAACAGCACGGATGCGGCGCCGCCGAGGATGAACGCGACGATCTGGTTCTTCGATAGCGCCGAGAACAGCATCCCCACCGCGAGGTAAGCGCCGGCGGTCAAGAGCGCCGCCAGGTAGCTGCACAGGATCGCGCCCCAATCGGGATCACCGAGCCGAGCGACCTGGAACACCGCCGGCCAGGTCAGCAGGATCGACAGTCCGAGAAACGTCCAGCCGGCCAGGTACTTGCCGAGGTAGGTTCCCTCGAGCGTCACCGGCAGAGTCAACAGCAATTCGACGGTTCCCGACTTGCGCTCCTCGGCCCACAGCCGCATCGATACCGCCGGCACCAGCACCACCAGGACCCACGGCAGGTAGGTGAACAAGGGGTCGAGGTTGGCCTCGCGGAGCTCGAGGAAACGGCCGAAGTCACGCGACACCATCAGGAAACCGCTCATGACCAGGAAGATCACCACGAAGATGTAGCCGAGGGGCGAGGAGAAGTAGCCCCGCAACTCGCGTCGGAGCACCGCTCCCAGGCCCGCTAGTTGCACGGTCATGCCGCCACGTTCCGCCAATTGCGCGCTCATGCCGCCACCCCCTGGGTCACTTCGCGGAACAGGTCGTCGAGCCGGCCCTGATGAACGTCGACGTCGGAGATCGCACACGGGCCGAGCAGCTCCAGCACCTCGGCGAGGCAGTTTTGGCCGTCACGTGGCCGGATCTCCAGCCGGCCGTCTTCGAGCATCGCGGCGCTCTCGCACCAGCGAGTGTCGTTGAGCCGGCCGACCACTCCGTCTGGCGGCCGATCGACGAAGCCGATCCGCACCACGTTGTGGTCGGGAGCGCGGGTGACCAGCTCGGCCGGGGTCGAGTCGACGAGGATCTTGCCGCGCGACAGGATCATCGCCCGGTTGCAGACGCGCTCGGCCTCGTCGAGGATGTGGGTGCTGAGGATGATCGAGCGGTCCGACGACAGGTTCGCGATCAGGTCCTGGATCATCTTCTTCTGGTTGGGGTCGAGACCGTCGGTCGGCTCGTCGAGGATCAGCACCTCGGGGTCATGGATCAGCGCCTGGGCAAGGCCGACCCGTCGCTTGTAGCCCTTAGACAGAGTCTCGATACTCTGGTGGCGGACCTCGGCGAGCCCGGTCCGCTCGATCACCGCGGTCACCGCCTTCTTGGGCTGGGGCAGCTCTCGGACATCCGCGATGAAGTCGAGAAACGCCTCGACCGTCATCTCGCCGTAGGCGGGGGCGTTCTCCGGCAGGTAGCCGATGCGACGTCGCAAGCCGATCGCCGCCGGGGTCATCATTCCCCCGCAGACTTCGACCCGCCCGGCGTCGGGCTCGAGGAACCCGGTGATCATCTTCATCGCGGTGGTCTTGCCAGCGCCGTTGGGTCCGAGGAACGCGAGCACGTCGCCGCGCCGGACCTCGAAGGTGATCGAGTCGACGGCGCGAATCGGACCGTAGTGTTTGGTGAGGTCCGAGACCGCCACCAACACCTGGTTACCCGACGAGGGTAGTTCCGACGGGGGTACTTCCGAGGGTGGTAGTTCTGTCATCTCCACAAGCTCCTGAGTTTCGTCTTCCCGAAACGGGCCTTTGCCAGAGAGCCGCCGGCAGCGCGGATCGTGTTTCCGGCGGCGCCTGTCCTGGCGACCGGTCGTCCTAGCCCACCGCGCTTCTCCCAGGGCTGACCGGCCGGCCCTCGTTACGGAACCTCGAGGGCAGCCTGCCACCGGACCGCGCCGACCGCCAACGCTGCACGGCCGCCGGCGGGGCGCGATCTTAGCGCAATGCGCGCTCGAGTCGACCACAATTCGAGGGCGCGGTCGCTGCTAGTGGCCCGCGGTGCCGGTAGACTCTCGACAAAGGCCGAAGCAACCCGAGGCTCTTCTGCCAGGACCCGCTCCGATGTTGAAGCTGAGTACTACCGAGTTCGAGAGCCTGGTGGCGGAAGCGCTCGAGGATCTACCCGATCCCTTCACCGAGATGATCGACAACGTCTTCGTCATGGTCGAAGAGCTACCGACCGCCGAAGACCTCGAGGAGGTCGGCCTCGAGCCCCACCAGGCCGACGAGCTGTTCGGGCTCTACCACGGCGTGCCGGTCGGCGACCGCGGCGTCGAGTACTCGTCGCTACCGGATCGCGTGGTGCTCTACCGGCGCCCGATCCTCAAGGCGTGCCGCAGCCGCGCCGAGGCCCGACGCGAGATCCGCGACACCGTGGTCCACGAGCTCGGTCACTTCTTCGGCCTCTCCGACGAAGAAATGCCGTACTAGCGCAAGTGAGAGTGACAGGCACCGAAATATCTGTCGCCTCGTTCGAAGGGCCCCTGATCGATGAACCTCCACGATCTGTCGACCCCTTGCCTGGTGGTCGAGCGACGAGTGATGGAGCGTAACCTCGACCGGATGCAGGAACGCGCCGACCATCAGCGTGTCGCGCTGCGTCCCCACACCAAGACCCACAAGTCGCTGACCCTCGCTCGCCGCCAGCTCGATGGCGGCGGCCGCGGCATCACCGTCGCCAAGGTCGGCGAGGCCGAGGTGTTTGTCGGCGACGGGTTCGACGACGTGCGCATCGCCTACCCGCTGTTCGGCGTCGACAAGTATCGGCGGCTCGCGCGGCTACGCGACCGTGCACGGATCTCGTTCTGCGTCGACACCTGGGAGGCCGCCACCGCTGCCTCGGCGTTCTTCGCCGGGCAGCCGGTCGAGGTGCTGCTCAAGATCGACGCCGGCTACCACCGCGCCGGCGTGCCGTGGGACGAGCCCGCGACCGTCGACCTTGCCGAGCGCATAGCCTCGCTCCCGGGGATGGCCCTCGCCGGCATCCTCACTCACGCCGGCCAGGCGTACGAAGGCGCATCGCCGGGAGAGACCCCACGCGACGCCCTCGCGCGCTACGCCGCGCTCGAGCGCGACCGGATGCTCGCGGTCGCGGCGGCGATCGAGACGCGGCTCGGCAACACCGCCTTCGAGATCAGCATCGGCTCGACCCCGACCATGTCGGTGTTCGAGAACCGTGACCTCGAAGAGGACCTCGAAGGCCACCGAATCACCGAGATCCGGCCTGGCAACTACGTCTTCCTCGACCGCACCCAGGTCGCACTCGGTTCCGCCGAGCTCGGCGACTGCGCGCTCACCGCGCTTTTCACGGTCACCAGTCGTCACCGCGAGCCCGGTGGCTTCCGGCTGATCCTCGACGGCGGTCGCAAGATCCTGACTTCCGATCCGTGCGGCGGCGGTCCCAGCCACACTGGCGAGTACGGCCTGGTGCTCGATGGCCTCCATCAAGCGGCGCCGATGAGCGGGGCGCGGCTCTACTCGCTATCCGAGGAGCACGCCCGGGTACGGATCGAAGGCGAGGCCGGGCCTGCCATCGGCAGCCGGGTGCGGGTAGTGCCCAACCACGCCTGCGTCGCGGTCAACACCCAGGACTGTCTCTACCTCGTCGACGGCGAAGAAGTGATCCAGGCCCTCCCGGTCTCCGCCCGCGGTCACGGAAAGTGACAGGCACCGAAATTTCTGTCGCGTCCGCGTCGCGACTGTGACTTGTACCGAGACGTCTGTCGCGCGAGGCGACAGATATTTCGGTGCCTGTCACTTTTTCTTGAGCGTTTCCTTCTCGAGCAGTCGCGCGCCGCGCATGATGTTGCCGAGAGCGTAGTTGCCCTCGTGGCAGGCGTACTCGTAGATCTTGTCGTCGCTCGCCCGCCACACGTACTCGCCGGTGAACGGCGAGGACCACTGCGACGGGTCTGTGACCGTGAAGTTGTAGAGGACGTTCCCGTCTTCGAGACGACTGAAACGCTCGACCAGGTGGGTGGTCTCGGAGCCGCCGAGAAAGCCGGCGCCCTTGGGATTGAAGTTCGTGGTGTCGACGACCAGAGTGTCGCCCTCCCACCAGCCGATCGAGTCGCCGAGCCACTTTTGGATCTCGGTTGCGGGATGCTCGCTGTTCATGCGCACGATGCGCGCGTCGTGGACCATCTCGATCAGGATCATCACGTGGTCGTCGGTCTGGACGATTCTCTTGAAGTTGTTGTAGAGGCTGGGGATCGGCGGCGCCGCGCCGCTGAACCCGAGCAGGCAGCGCTCGGCCATGCCGCGCTGCTCCATGTTGTCGAAGGGCCCGGGGCCATCCTTCTCGAGCCACCACGCCGTTCCGTCGTTGGGACGCGCGAAGCCCGCGAACTGCTCCGCCCTCCGCTTCTGGCCGGCGGCGGTCATCGGGGGCAGCTGTCCGTTCTTCGGATCGATGATGATCGATGTCCGGAACTTGCCGCCGACATCGAAGGCCTCGGTGCCGCGATCGATCCAGAAGTTGTTGTAGCCCCCGACGTTACCGGAGGCGCCCGGCGAGCCGTCGCCACCCGGGGGCGGCGGCTCGCGCTCCGGATCACTCACACTCCCCCGTTCCTCGGTGACCTTTCGCTCCTGCTCCGCGATCTTCTCGGCCTCCTCGGCCGTGAGGTAGAGCTTCTCTCCGAACTCGGGCGGCCGGACCAGCGGCGTCAGCGTCGCCCCGTCGTAGGTACCCGAGAGATCCGGGCGACCGGAGGCGGTGCGAGGGATCTCGGTCTCGGCGGCCGCGACCGCGGTCAGCGACAGCGCGAGCACGCAGCCGAAGAGCGCGGCCAGCAGCAGGTGTGCAGAGAGTTTGCGGCGGTGAGTTTGGAACATCGGCGTTCCTCCATTGTCGAGAATGCCCTGATCATACCAAGTGACAGGCACCGAAATATCTGTCGCCTTGTGCCGCCGCTCAGCCCTCGAACGCCGGCCCCACCTCGACGATCATCTCGATCTCGAGCGCGGCGCCGCGCGGTAACGCCGCCATCCCGACCGCCGAGCGGGCGTGCTTGCCGGCCTCGCCGAAGACCTCCACTAGCAAGTCCGAGCATCCGTTGACGACCTCGGGCTGCTCGCCGAACTCCGGAGTCGAGTGGACCATGCCCACGACCTTGACCACTCGCACCACGCGGTCGAGATCGCCGATCTCCTGGCGCAGCGACGCCAACAGGGCGATCCCGGTGCGCCGCGCCAGCTGGTATCCCACCTCGACGCTGATGTCCGCGCCCAGCCGGCCGGCGATTAGGGTGCCGTCGTCGGCAACCGGAACATGTCCGGCAAGAAACACCAGATTGCCGCTGGTGACCGCGCGCACGTAGTTGGCAACCGGCGGCGTCGGCTCGGGCAGCTCGAGGCCGAGCTCAGCGAGGCGCGCCGCCACCCGTCCTTGCGACCGCACCGCGCCAGGAGCGGCTCCAGAAGGCTCATTCGAAGAGACCGCACAGGCACCGAACACCATGGCCATCAGCAACCCCACCGAACCGGCGACAACGGGCCGCGAAACCAATCTCGAAAACATCATCCGTGGTCTCCTCAGATCGATGGGCTCATCCTACGAAACCGGCGACCTTTGGCTCCGCGATCACAGCACGACCACAACCACCGTGCCAGTCTCCCGACTAAACTCTCGCCATGCGGCGAATCACCTTGGTCTCCACCGGCGGCACGATCGAGAAGACCTACGACGAACAGACCGGCGAGCTCACCAACAGGGGCAACTTGGTGCGTCGCATGCTCCAGGAACTGCGGCTCGAGAACACCGAGGTCTCGGTCCTCGAGCCGATGAGCAAAGACAGCCTCGACCTGACGCCGGCCGACCGCCGGCTCATCGTCGAAGCGGTACGCCTCGTACTCGTCACCGCACCCGAGGATGGTGGCAGTGCGGGAGTGGTGGTGCTCCACGGCACCGACACCCTCGCCGCCACCGGCGATCTGCTGTGCGATGAGCTCGCCGCGGTGACCGTGCCGGTAGTGCTCACCGGAGCCTGGCGGCCGTACGAAATGAAGCGCTCGGACGCGCTCCAGAACCTCACCGAAGCGATCTTCGCGACCGGCGTGCTAGCGCCCGGCGTCTACTGCGTCGCCCACGGCCAGGCGCTCGAGTTTCCTGGTGTCGAGAAAGACCGCGAGCGTGGGACGTTCATCGCGACCGGGACCGGGCCGTAGCCGCCTGGCCTCTTCCTGGCACGATTCGTCTGCTCCCAACCTTCAGCAAGCCTATTGCTCATCACTTTCCTCCTCACGGAGACCACGTTTCCGATCCTGTCACGGCGCGCTTCTCGGCGGCTCACCCGAGCCGGTTTGACAATGTGGCTCCTCGTGGCTACATTGACGCGATGAAGACGGCAGGCATCCGCGAGTTAAAGAACCAGCTCAGCCACTACATCCGCCTGGTTAAGCGAGGCGAGCGGATCCAGATCACCGACCGCGGGGAGGTGGTCGCCACCCTGGGCCCAGCCGCGTCGCCTGAGCTCGAAGAGCTGCCTGCAGGTCTTGCCGAGCTGGTCAGCACGGGCAAGGTGAGGCTCGGCAAACCCAAGCGGCCCGGCTCGTACTCTCGGACCGGGATCGCTCTCCCCGAAGGAATCGCCCGGCGGGCGATCGACGAGTCCCGTGGCGATCGATGATCTTGTACGCCGAATCGAGCGCTGTGCTCAACTGGTTGTTCGATCAGGCCAGAGCCGGGGAGATCGTGTCGCTCCTCGAGGCTGCGGACCGAGTCTTCGCATCTGAGCTCACCCTCGTCGAGTGCGAGCGCAGCATTGTCCGTGAGACCCATCGCAACGTCGTGACCAAGGCGGCAGCAAGCGAGTTGGTACGCGCGCTCCGGCGATCCGGGGAGCTGTGGAGCATCGTCGACCTCGGCCGGGAGATCCTCGATCGTGCCCGGCAGCCGTTTCCCGAGGAGCCGCTGCGCACTCTCGACGCGATCCACCTCGCGAGCGCGCTCGTCTGCCGTCGAGGGCTTCCGGAGATCGGCCTCTTGAGCCTCGATCAACGAGTCCGGCGCTCAGCCACAGCGCTGGGATTCGAAGTGTTTCCACGATGACCTTACACACCGACGTGGCTCAGGTCGACACGGTGCCGGGCGGCGGTTCTGACTCCTCGCCGTCGCCGCCGTCGTCGACCGTCGCGGTCAGCGAGGTCGGGCTCTGGAGCGTCTTCCTCCAGAACTCCCGCGCCTGGTCGACCGCCTGGCGGAGCAGCGTTCCTTCGGCGTAGCCGTCGCTCTTGTACTCGCCCGCGGGCTCGCCGGTGAGGATCTCGAGCGCCTCGTGGACGGTAGAGACCGCGAAGATGTGGAATCGCTCCTCGCGGCACGCCTCGACCACGTCCTGGCGCAGCATCAGGTCGCCAGCGTTGCCGCGCGGGATGATCACTCCTTGATCGCCGGTGAGCCCGAACGACTGGCAGACGTCGAAGAAGCCTTCGATCTTCTCGTTGGCGCCGCCGATCGGTTGGATGTGCCCGTGCTGGTCGATCGCCCCGGTCATCGCCAGGTTCTGGCGAATCGGCACCCCGGTGAGCGCGCTCAAGAGGCAACAGATCTCGGCGCCCGACGCCGAGTCGCCGTCGATGCCGCCGTAGCTCTGCTCGAAGGCGATCGAAGCGCTGAACGCGAGCGGATGGTCGGCGCGCAGCAATTGGCGCAGCAGTCCCCCGAGGATGTGAAAGCCCTTGGTGTGGATCGACCCGGAGAGCGACGAGCTGCCTTCGATACTGATCAGGCCGGCGCGGCCAGCGCCGATGGTGGCGGTGATCCGCGCCGGGAAACCGTAGGTCAGCGGTCCGGCCTGGATCACCGCCAGGCCGTTGATCTGACCGACGGTGGCGCCGCGGGTCTCGACCCGGATCGTGCCGCTGTTGATCAGCTGCTGGAACTTGCGCGACGGCAAGCTGGCGCGGTGTTTGGTGCGCCGCACCGCTTCTCGGACATGCTCTCCCTGAACGGCTGCGCCACCCTCGCCGCGGGCCAGGAACGACGCCTCGCGCGCGAGGTCGGCGATGCGGCCGAAACGGGCGGTGAGCTTGCCTCGTCTTGCGGCGATTCGGGCTCCGTGCTCCACCAGCGCCCCGACCCCGGTGCGGTGAAACGGCAGCAACGTCTCTGCGCGCGCGAGCTCGGCGATCACCGCCGCGTACTGGTGCACCCCGGTCTCGTCGCGGTCGATCTCAGGGTCGAAATCGGCCAAGGTCTTGAACAGCTCGCCGAAATCTGGGTCGAGACCGTCGAGCTGGTAGTACCACAACGGGTCGCCGATCAGGATCACCCTCACCGAGATGTCGATTGGCTCGGGGTGGATCAGCGACTGCGGTCGCCAGAAGGTCAGCTCCGGGGGCACGATCTCGAGCTTGCCGGTGCGCAGCGTGCGAGTGAGCGCGCGCCACGAGCCGGGCTCGGACAGCAGGTCATAGACGTCGAGGATCAAGAACCCGCCGTCGGCGCGCAGCAGGGCTCCGGCCCGGATGCCGGCGTGGCTGGGCGCCTCCGGTCCGTCGCGACCCCAACCGATCTCGACCGTGCCCAGCAAGTTGTCGAGCGACGGCGAGGCCTCCTCGACGATCGGCGCCATGCAGCCCGGCTCCTGGTCGAGCACGACGTTGACGCTGTAGCGCTCCGCGGCGTCCCCGTCTTCGGACCCGCTGAGCTGGCGCTCGATCGCGTCGACGACGACTTCGCCCAGGAAGTCGGAGACCCCGTCGGTTCCGAACTCTTTCGCAAGCGGGGCGACCAGGCTCTCGAGCAGCCGTCGAATCGCCTGCTCGGTGACCTGGCGGAGCTGATCGAGTCCGGCGCGCTGGACCGCAACCACCTCGACGCTGACCGCCTGGAGGCGCTTCTGAAACTCCGGCTCCAGCTCCTCGAAGCGCTCGAGGCGCTCTTTCGATACCTTGCCTTGCCGCACCAGGGTCCGGAGCTGGGACGCCGGGATCGGCTGGTCCTCGACCACCGGCAAGATCATGGTCTGGGCGATCGGTCCCTGCTGGATCGACACCAGCTTCATGCCGGCTTCGTCGAGGTCACGCTCGAGCGGCGCGGTGATCTCTTCGATCTTGGCCTTGACCTTGAGCTCGACCGCCGCGCGCTCAGACACCAGGGGCGCCGACTCGAGCGCCTTGGGCAGGTCATCGCTCACGAACTCGGCGAGCTCGCGCATCCGCTTCTGGAACAACCGGCCCTGGCCGGCGGGCAGCGACAGCAACCGCGGCCGGTCGGGACGCCGGAAGTTGTGGACGTAACACCGGTCGAGTGGTCGCTCGGCCACCAGCGCGAGCTCCTGGAGCATCCGCCGGACCATCGTCCTCCGGCCGGTGCCGCGCAGACCGCGGACGTAGACGTTCTGGCCGGGCGCGCGGATTCTCAGGCCGAAGTCGAGAGCGTCACGCGCCGTCGGCTGGGCGCTGTCGGTGGCCGGGCCGACTTCGGCGGTGGTCTCGAAACGCAGGCAGTCGAGATCGCAGCTCCAACGCAGAGCGGTGGCGGCGAGGCGGTGCGGGCTCGTGGGACTCTTGGGGATCATGTCGGGGAGGTCCTCGGAGTCGGCGCTCGAGCTTCGAGTCTATGAAAGCGCCGGTCGCCAGCAGGCCGACTTTGGGGGTGCCCGATGCGACCACGCGAAACACCTGAGCCGGATCGCGGCGAACAGCCCTACTAGAGCGAAGCTCACCAGATCGTCCGGACCTCCGCGAACGTTTGGATGGCTTGGTCTTTGGTCACCAACTCCGCACCATGGCGGATGGCACTGGCGACGATCATCCGATCCGCAGGATCGCCGTGAAAGCCCCGCTCGCCGAGCTGTCCGGCCAGAATGGCAATCTCTGGGGACAAGTCGAGCAGCACCGCCTCAGGCCTCTTGAGGGCTTGGTGCACCCAGACATCGAGAGCCCGGTCGAAGGTCAGCCTTCCCTTGGCGACCTTCGTCGAGATCTCCCAAATACTTATCGGACAGATTCCAACTTTCCGGGCGTAGGCGATGACCTCGCGAGCTCGGCTGGAGAGCCGATCTGGCTCGCTAACCCACCAGATCCAAGCGTGGGTGTCGAGAACGATCACCGCTCGGCATCCCAAACCTCATCGACTGGCGCGAGCAGGTCCTCCTCCGTTTCGTAGCGGACGCTGCCGAGGAGGCTTGCAGGAGCCGCTCCTTGAAGCGGTACTAGCTTGGCGATGGGCTCTCCCCGTTTGGTGACAACCAAAGGCACACCAGTCGCGGCCACCTCGTCGAGCAACGCGAGGCAGCACGCCTTGAAACGACTGGCTGGGATCTCTAGATGTTTCTCTGAGTCGTCCATGGCTGCAGCCCCCTCACCAGACAGATTACCATGGTCACCAGATCATGGTCAACGACCTCGTGGCGGCACGAAATCGTTTCGGCTGGGCACTAGGTGACCGCACCTTCGTCGCGATCCGGGTCGCCGGCACTCGCAACGTCGCCGAGAAGCCCGCCTGATCGCCGACCGCGAGACCCCATGCGGTCGCGGGCGAGGCCGATCGGAAGCGG
>JAQBHE010000077.1:0-3283 GCA_032128015.1 Holophagae bacterium | reverse complement strand
CGACCTGCACGAGCATGCCGTCGACCGGCGCGTCCAGCGCCGAGATCACGACCAGCTCGCCTGGCGCGAGACCCGCACGCACGTAGATGGCCTCGGTCGTGGTGCGCAGCACCTCGATCTCGCGGAAACGCAGCCGGTGGTCGGCGTCCACCACCAGGACCCGTTCGCGTCCCTGCAACGCGGCGCGGGGGACGACTGCGACATCGGCGAAGTGGCGCCCTTCGATTTCGGCTTCCACGAACATGCCGACGGCGAGCGGCGGCCGGGACGACGCGCCCGCGGCATAGGGGTTCTGCACCTCAGCGACGACGTTCACCATGCGTGTGGCCGGGTCGAGCTCGCTCTCCGTTCTGACGATCCGACCCTGCCACTCGTGGGCCGCCCCCGCGAAGGTCGTGCGGATCGTGACGCGCGGGCCATTGCGATCCTGCGCGCGCCGATAGCCGAGTTGCAGGTCGAGGTAGGCGAGTTCCTCGTCCGGCAGCGGCAGCGTGATCTCGGCCGCATCCACCGCGTAGATGGTGGCGACGGGACTACCGAGCGTGATGAACTGACCCACGTCCACGCTCTTCCGGCGGACGCGGCCGGCATAGGGCGCCCTGATCTCGGCGCGTTGCTGATCGCGTTGCGCCCGTTCGAGGTTCGCCTCGGCGGCCGCCACGGCGGCGCGTGCATCCTCGAGCTGCGGCTCGCGCAACGTGAGCGCGCGCGGATCGCCCCGTCCGAGATCTGCCCACTCACGCCGCGCGACCTCCGACTCGGCCTCTTCCTGCGCCAGACGAAGCCGCGTCTGGGCCAGCTGCGAGCGGGCGGCGACGGCCGCCTGCTGATAGTCGAAGGGGTCGATCGACAGGAGCACCTCGCCCGCCTCGAAAAAGCCGCCCTCGGCGAACGACGGCGAGATCGATATCACGCGGCCCGAGATCTCGGGCACGATCTGGCTCTCGGTGCGCGGCCGCACCGTGCCCTGGCTGAACACCGATGTTTGTATCTGTTCGAGCGAGACCTTGTGGACCCGTACGCCGGGCGGCGCGACGATCGGAGGTTGCGTCACGACCGTGGGCCGGTTGATGAACATCGTGTAGGCCGCACCGGCCGCGGTGACAACGACGGCGATCGGCAGCAGCACCTTCAGAAGACCGACGAGGACGCGTGTGGGTTGCATGGTTGAAGTTACTCGTCTTGTTCGCTGTCGCTTGTGGTGGCTGTGATGGGCGACTCGAGTTGCTCGAAGCCGCCCCCCAGCGCCAGGTAGAGGTCGACGCGGTTCTCCAGCCGGAGCCTCCGCGCCGCGAGCAGATCGACTTCAGCTTGCACGGCCGACCGCTGGGAGTCGAGCACCGTGATGTAGCCGTCGAGGCCGGCCAGATAACGCTCCGTTGCCAATCGCTCGGCGCCACGTGCGTGTTCGGCCGACACCGCGAGGTAACCCTCTCTGGCCACCAGGAAGTCGTTGGCCGCCAACGCTGTTTCCACTTCGGCGTACGCGCGCAGCACCGTGTTGGCGTACGCCGCGAGCGTCTCGGCTGCTCTCGCTTCGGCCCCGCTCACCTGCGCGCGGAGCCGTCCGCCCTGCCAGAGCGGCGCGATCACGTTGCCGAGCAGACTCCAGACCGCGAAGTCTCCGTTGAGGAGGTTCTTGAGCGCGTTGGTCGCGGTCCCGGTCGCCGCGGTGAGCACGATGCGCGGCAGCAGATCCGCCCGCGCCGCGCTCAGTCGGGCCGTGGCGGCCGCCGCCTGCCGCTCGGCGGCCCGCAGATCCGGCCGTCGGGCGACGAGGTCGGCCGGCAGCCCACCCGGAATCGTGGCTGGCGCGGTCGGCAGCGTCGAAGGGATGTTGACCGTGCCATCCGCGTACTCTCCGAGCAGGAGCTCGAGCTGGCGCGTGGCCGCGTCGACCTGCTGCAGCCGCTGCTGGGTGAGGGCCTGCGCGTTCGAGAGGTTCAGCAGAGCCAGCCGAACGTCGAGAGCCGGTCTGACTCCGGCTTCGAACCGAGCGCGTACCGCCCCGGCGGACCCCTCGAGGCTTGCGACGGTTTGCTGCGCCAGGTCGAGCTGCTGTCGAGCCTCGGCAATGGTCAGCCAGGCCTTGACTGTCTGGCCCGCCAGCGACAGTTGAGCGCCCCGGAGATCGGCCGCCGAGCGCTGAAGGTCGGCGAACGCCGCCTGCTCGCCCGCCCTGAGACGCCCCCAGAGGTCGACCTCCCACGAGACGTCGAGCGAGACTCCCTGATTCGTCGAGACCGTGCTCAGCACCCGGTCCTCGCTGCCGGGGATCGGGAAGCCGACGAAGTTCTGCTTCCGCCGGCTGCCGGTATACGAAGCCTCGATGGCCGGGTTGAGGGCTGCGGACGCCACGCGGGCATCGGCAGCGGCCTGGTGGAGCCGCGCGGCCGCGGCCTGCAAGTCGTAATTCCGCTCGAGCGCCGTGGCAACCGCCAGCGTCAGCCCGGGGTCGTTGAACTCGGCCCACCACTCGGGACTCACCGGAATGGTCGTGGTCTCGCCCCCGGCCCAGCTGGCCGGGGTCGGGATGTCGAGCTGTAGCGGCTCCACCGGCACCGAAGCACAGCCGGCTGCGAACAGCGCAGCGAGCGCTGCGTGGGTACACCAGATCCGTCGCGTCATCGGCGGGCTCCACCGCTCGCTGCAGGCATCGGTGCCGCGATGCCGGCCGCGCCGAATTGAACGAGGGCCTCGAGCGCGTCCGTGGTGTCGGGTGCCCCGCCTTGCTCGACCAGTGACACCGACTCCGCCCGCATCATCATGTAAACCATCGAACCGACGAGGAACAGCATGCGCCGCTTCACTTCCTCGCCTCGCAGATGGGGCAAGGCTTTTTGGAGCGCGTCGCCGAATCTCGAGAACACCTCGCTGAATTGGGCGATGAACCTGGCGTGGAACGCGGCATCGGTCTCGGAGTGGAGCCGCCCCATCAGTCGAAGGAAGCTCCGGCCACCGGCCCCCCATTCGGCCTGTTTCTCGAAAGGTGGGGCCAGCAGCGCCCGAAGCACGTGTTCCACGTCGGGAGCTCTCGTACCGGCGGCCTCTTCGATCGTGGCGAGTCGGCGAAGCCGCTCCTCGTTCACCGGTTGCACGCGACGCTCCAGAATCGCGGTCAGCAGCGCTTCTTTCGAGCCGAAGTGGTAGTTGACCGCCGCGATGTTGACGCCCGCCTCGCTGGTGATATCTCGCAACGATGAGGCGGCGAAGCCCTGTTCCGCGAACAGGCGCTCGGCGACGTCCAGAATCCTTGCTTTGGTGTCCACCGTCATTACTTTGG
>JAQBHE010000076.1:0-2658 GCA_032128015.1 Holophagae bacterium | reverse complement strand
CGCCGGCGGCATGAACCCCGACGGCCTCGCCGACGCCGCGCGCCGCCTGTTCGAGGCCGAAGGCATCGAGCGCGAGGTCGCCTACATCGAGGGCGACGACCTGCTGCCGCACCTCGATGAGCTGCTGGCGGCCGGCGAGACCCTCGCCCACCTCGATCACGGGACACCGCTCTCCGAGCTCGAGGCCGAGGTGCTGAGCGCCAACGCCTACCTCGGCGGCTTCGGCATCGTCGAGGCGCTGCGCCGCGGCGCCGACCTGGTGATCTGTCCGCGGGTCACCGACGCCGCGCTGGTGGTGGGTCCGGCGGCGTGGAAGTTCGGGTGGGCGCGCGACGACTGGGATCGCCTGGCGGGGGCGGTGGTCGCCGGCCACATCCTCGAGTGCGGCGCCCAGGCCACCGGCGGCAACTACTCGTTCTTCGCTGAGATCCCGCACATGAAGCGCCCGGGGTTCCCGATCGCCGAAATGCACGAGGACGGCTCGTTCGTGATCACCAAGCACCCCGGCACCGACGGCGCGGTCAGCGTCGGCACGGTGACCGCGCAGCTGCTCTACGAGATCCAGGGCACCCGCTACGCGAACCCCGACGTGGTCGCCCGCTTCGACACCATCAAGCTCGCGCAAGAAGGTCCCGACCGGGTGCGGGTTTCGGGGATCCGCGGCGAGCCCGCGCCGCCGACGATCAAGGTGTGCATGAACTACCTCGGTGGCTACAAGAACAGCATGACCTTCCTGCTCCCGGGGCTAGACGTCGAGGCCAAGGCCAAGATCGCCGAGGAGGCCTTCTGGCACTGCGTCGGCGGACGCGAGCAGTTCCGCGAGACCCGGGTGTTCCTGCGTCGAGGCCTCACCGAGGGTGCCGGCGCGTTCTCGCTCTTGACCATCGGCGCGCGCGATCTCGACGAAGACCGCGTCGGCCGCCGGTTCTGGAATGCCGCGATCGAGATGGCGCTCTCTAACTACCCCGGGTTCCAGACCACCAGCTCGAGCCGCTCAGCCCTCCAGGTGACGGTGTACTGGCCGGCCCTGGTGTCGGCCGCCCGGATCGACGAGCGAGTCCACATCGGCGACCTGTCGGTGCCCATCCCGCAAGCGCCGAAGGTCGAAGGCTTCGAGCCGGTCCCCGCTCCGGCGCCGCCCCGCGGCAAGGTGCCCGCGGGTAAGACAAAGAACGTGCCGCTCGGCAGGATCGCCGGCGCGCGCTCGGGCGACAAAGGCGGCAACGCCAACGTCGGCTTCTGGACCCGCACCCCCGAGGCCTACCTGTGGCTCGCGAACTTCCTCACCTGCGAGCGGGTCCGCGAGCTCTACCCCGAGGCCCGCGACCTCGAGATCGAGCGTTTCGAGTTCCCGAACATGCTCTCGCTCAACTTCGTGATCCACGGCTTGTTGGGCGAGGGGGTGTCGGCGTCGCTGCGTCCCGATCCCCAGGCGAAGATGTTGGGCGAGGAGCTGCGGTCGATGGTGGTGGCGATTCCGAAGAGTCTGCTCGAGGGGGTTGCTGGCTGACGGTCCTCGAGGTGTTGTGCGGCGTCGCGGGCCTCGGTGATTGGAAGTTTCGCTGACCTCGGCGGGCCATGCCGCTGGGCGGCGATGGTCGGTTCGAGGGATTCCCAGCCTCTTACCGAAGACCACTCTCGGGCACCCTCCGAAGGGCGGCGCCCGGCCGCGGGAATGGCGGCCGTTTGTCTAACAACGAAAAGCGAATTGCTTCGAACATCGAGGGCTTCGAGATTCTCCGAACGTAGCGGCCGACCTTGGGCGGCCGACGAACGCACTAGAACGCTGGCGATCCCACCGGGCACGAACGAGCCGACACGCCGAGCGCCCGCTCGGCCTAACGGACTGTTCGCAGCAATCGCTTACGCCCCAACAACTCCTCACCCGACCGCCCAACTGTCGGCGCGCCCGGAACCGGGCGGCTACGTTTGGAAGGGACGCCTGCGGTGCTGGTCCGATTGGACGGCAAGAGGATCTCCGCGTCCTGCATGAGGCCGCGAGGTGACTCCTGCGGCGCAGGCTGCTAGGACGGGCCAGTCGTGCAGGGCGCTAGGTCGAAGTCCGCCCCGTTGCGCCACGGCCGTCGTGCCTGCGCAGGTGAGGCAGCTATCGCGCTTGTTATTTGCGGCGCGCATCGAACACTGCCCAGTAGCGGCGATCCTTGGCGTTCAGCTTCAGCCTCCAAGCGAGACGCTGGATCAGGTCAATCTCAGCCTCCAGCAAGTCATTGGATCCTATGGAGTGTAGTTCTGCGGCTTCACGCAGCGTCAGGAACTCGCTGCCACCGAAGCCCCATCGGTCCCGGAGCGCGACGAACAACTGTTGCCGCAGTTCTGCAGGCGCCGACTCACAAAAAAACTCGCGCATATCCTTGTAGAGAGTCGTCGCGATCACCTCTCCACGGCCGAGCTCGCCATTGCTTAGCTCGGTAGCGTAGTCGTGGGCGGTCGGTTGACGCTCCTTTGACCTGGCGATGAGGTGGCCTACATCGACAGCGACCTGAAGGAACTCAAGCAGTTCCGGACCGTGAGGTTCGGCGACGTGATCGACATAGGAATCGACGAGGAAATCGCGCGCCAGGCGGTTCCCACGTTCTTGATTGCAGCTCTTGCATAGAACCCGGAGATTGGATTCGTCGGACGAGCCCCCTGTCGACC
>JAQBHE010000075.1:0-11473 GCA_032128015.1 Holophagae bacterium | reverse complement strand
GGGTCACGTCGAGCGGCACGACCGTTATCGCCCGGGTCGGTGCCCCGAAACGCTCGGCGAAAGCCGGGGCCAACTCCGCGGCGAGTTGGGAATTCGAGCCCCGCGTAACGGGCACCACCACCCCGCGCACCGCCTCGGGGATGGTGCCGTACACGATCCCCACCTGGCAGGGTGCATCGCGCAGCACGCGTTCGACGATCGAGGCGACGATGCGCTCCAGCAGCGAGCCCCAGACCGGTTGGCCGAGGAGCAGGAAGTTGCACTCCTCCTCGCGCGCGCTCTGGAGCAGCGAGTGGCTGATCCGGCGACCGATCTTGACCACCGGGCGAACCTCGACCCCGCGCTCCTTGGCGTAGTCGACCGCGATCGCCAACACCGCCTCGAGCTCCTTGACCTGGCGACGGCCGGTCATCAGCGACTCGCCTTCCGGAACTTCGGCAATCGTGATTGCGACAATCTCGCCGTGGTGTTTGATTGCAATGGCGAGCGCCGCCTCCATCAACGCCGGCACGGTCTTCGGGCTCGAGACCGCGACCAGCACCCGATACTCCTTGCGCTCGATGCGCTCCATCCAAGCCGTGCGCTCACCGTACGCGGTCTCGCGTCGCCGGCTGTAGGCGTAGTAGAAGGCGGTGCCAATGACGATCCAGCCGCCGGCCGCCGCCCACGCCAGCGGATAGCCGATAAACATGAAGACGGCGATGAACAGCATCGCGGCGATCGCGACAATGGGAACCACGGGCACCCACGGCACCCGATAGCCGCGGTCGAGCTCGGGGTGCAGTTTGCGCAATCGGATGACCGCAATGTTCACGCCACCGAACAGCAGCAGGAACATCACGCTCGCCGCTGCCGCCACTTGCTCGATCGGCAGCAACACGGCCATCGCGATGATCAGCAAGGTCGAGAACAGGATTGCGTAATGGGGCGTGCCGTGCTTGTGGTGCACCCGCGCAATCGCGCGCGGCAGGCTGGCATCCCGAGCCATCGCAAACGCCACCCGCGACGATGAATAGACCGTGGCGTTGAGCGCCGACAGCGTCGACAACAGCCCGCCGACCAGAATCAGCAGCGCTCCGCCGACGAAGAACTGATCGGCCGCGGTGACCAGCGCGATCTCCTTCTGCTCGCCGAGGTACTGGGAGATCGACATGCCCGCGGGCGGCTCGACCGCCCCGAAGGCGACCAGCGCCACCAGCAGGTAGATCGGGATCACGATCGCGAGCGATAGGAACACGGCGCGCGGCACGTTGCGCTTGGGGTCCTCCACCTCCTCGCTGGTCTGGGCGATGATCTCGTAGCCCTCGAAGGCGATGAATGTCAGACCCATGGCCGCGAAGATGCCGCCCCACCCTTCGCTGATGAACGGGGTGAACGAACCGCGCCAGTCGGGTCGATTGACCATCGCCCACAGCCCGGCGACGATGAAGACCCCGATGATCGCCACCTTGCCGATGGTCACGACGTTGCCGGCCTTGCCGGCCTCCGAGGCGCCCCGGAAGTTGATGAACGCGAAGAGCGCACAGGCGATCGCAGCGAGCCAGATCTCGAGCGAGACGAATGGCGGGTGGATCTCGGGGGCGCCGACGAAGTGGAGAACCTCCTTGAAGTAGGCGCCGAACCCGAGGGCGTACAACGAACACGCCACGGCGTGCGCGAACCAATCCATCCATCCGGAAAGGAAGCCGCTGGGATCGGGCAACGAGCGCTTGATCCACAGGTAGCCGCCGCCAGCGCCATGGATCGCGCTGCCGAGCTCGGCGTAGGCCATGGCGGTGAGCAGGGCCACTACGCCGTTGAGCAAGAACACCACCAGCAAGGCCGGGCCGGCGACCCCGGCGGCGATGCCAGTGAGCACGAAGATCCCGGCGCCGATCATCGCGCCGACGCCGATCATCGTGACGTCGACCAGACGCATCTCGCGGCTCAGCTGGACTTCTACCGCCATTCAGGTGTCTCCAAAGATGGCCCATCCTGACACACCCGACTCTGGCAGGCGACTCGAGAAACGCCCCGCTGTGGGGCGCCTCCGGCTATGATCGGTGCCTCAACGTACGACGGTAGGGAGGGCGCTCGATGGCCAAGTTGTATGACGCGATCGTGGTCGGCTCGGGCGCGACCGGTGGCTGGTCGGCCAAGGTGATGGCCGAGGCCGGGATGGAAGTTCTGATGCTCGAGGCCGGCCGCGCCTGGGACGAGACCAAGGACTACCGCGAGCACACCCTGCCCTACGAGCTGCCGCTGCGCGGTCGCCCCGATCCCCGCAACGAGCTGCTCCGGCGGCGCCCGGTGCAGACCTACTGCTACGCCTGCACCGAGGTCAACGCCGATTTCTTCGTCGACGACATCGACAACCCCTACACCACTGCCCCCGGCCGGCCGTTCAACTGGATCCGCGCCAACATCGTCGGCGGCCGCTCGGTGCTGTGGGCTCGCCAGTCGTACCGCCTCAGCGACTACGACTTCAAGGCCGCGAGTCTCGACGGCTACGGCATGGACTGGCCAATCTCCTACGCCGACATCGCTCCGTATTACGACCGCATCGAGCACTACATCGGCGTCTCCGGCCAAAAGGAAGGGCTCGAGATCCTCCCCGACGGCGACTTCCTCAAGCCGATGGCGATGTCGTGCGGCGAGCTCATGCTCAAAGACACTCTCGGCAAGATGGGCCGGCCGATGACCATCGGTCGGACCGCGGTGCTCACCGAGTCGCGCGAAGGACGCCTCGCATGCCACTACTGTGGCCCCTGCCACTACGGCTGCCGGACCCGCTCGTACTTCAACTCGCCGCAGACCACCCTCGTCGACTGCCAGAAGACCGGCCGCTTCACCCTGGTGCCCGACGCCATGGTCAGTCACGTCACCATGGGCGCCGGCAACCGCGCCGATGGTGTCGCCTACATCGACAAGAGCACCGGCGCCGCTCAGGAAGCGAAGGCCAAAGTCGTGGTGTTGTGCGCCTCGACCCTGGCCTCGACCCGCATCCTGCTCGCGTCAGCCGACGGCGGCCTCGCCAATTCGAGCGATGTCCTCGGCCGCTACGTGATGGACCACATCTACGCCACCGGAGTGCGCGGGGTGCTCGAGGCCCGCGCGGGAGCGCGCCCGGAGGCGGCGAATCGCCCCAACGGGGTCTACGTCCCGCGTTTTCAGAATCTCGAGGACCCAGCCACCCACAAAAAGTCGTTCCTCCGCGGCTACGGCTACCAGGGCGGCGAGGGTCTCACCAGCTGGGAGCACGCCTACCAGCGAGCCGGCTTCGGCGCCGCGTTCAAGGACTCGCTCACCGGCGCCAACGTCTCGACCATCGGCCTCTCGGGCTTCGGCGAGATCCTGCCGCGCAAGGACAACCGGGTGACCCTCGACACCAAGGCGCAGGACAAATGGGGCCTGCCGGTGCTGCGGATGGAGTGCTCACTCGGCGACAACGAGCTCAAGATGGTCGACGACATCATCCAGGAGGGACGCGCGATCCTCGAGGCTCTCGGCTGCACCGAGATCACCGAACGCACCAATCCGGCGCCGATGGGGTCGGGGATCCACGAGGTCGGCACCGCCCGGATGGGCAGCGACCCGAAGACTTCGTACTTGAACCAGTTCCAGCAGTCGCACGAGATCGACAACCTGTTCGTGATGGACGGCTCGTGCTACGTGACCGTCGGCTGCGTCAATCCGACCCTGACGATGATGTCGCTCGCCTTGCGGTCGAGCGAGTACCTGGTCGACCAGTTCCGCCGCGGCGGCCTGGCCTGAAGGAGCCAGCGATGAAAACGGAATTGAAAACGCCCATGCCAACCCCCACCGTCCGCCCCGGCGTCTCGCGACGACGGCTCCTGGTCGCCGGCGCCGCCGCGGGCGTAGCCGGAGCGGCTAGCGCCGCCGGCCTCGCCGGCTTGCCGGCGCTGGCTACCCACACCCACCCCACCACCAGCCAGCCGCCAGGCGGAGACCCGGGAGCGTGGCAGCCGCAGTTCTTGACCGCCGACCAGGGCCGGCTACTGGCTCGCTTGACCGACCTCATCGTGCCCCGCACCAAGACCGCCGGCGCCCTCGACGCCGGCGTGCCCGAGTTCATCGATCTGCAGCTCTCGCTCGACGACAGCGATCGGCAACTCGAGTTCCTGGGCGGTCTCGCGTGGATCGACGAGCGCTGCACCCGCCTCCACGGCCACCGCTTCGCCGACGCCGAGGAAGACCAGCAGCACGCGCTGCTCGAGGCGATCAGCGACCTCCACGACGATCATCCGCCCGAGCTCAAGCCGGGCGCCGCGTTCTTCACCGACCTCAAGCGCCGGGTGTTGTTCGGGTACTTCACGTCCGAGAAGGGGCGGGTGGAGGCACTCGGGCTTCCCGACAAGGTCGAGCGCCAGGTGTTCCAAGGCTGCACCCACGGCTCGAACGCTCACCGTGCTTGAGCGCGGGATCAACCGCCTGATTGCGACCGTACTTCTGTCCGCACTTGCGGTTGCAGTGGTCCCGGCTCGCGCCGCGAACTTGCCCGCCGACCTACGCGCCCGCGTCGACCGGCTGATCGCCGACGTGAAAGCAGAGCCGACCGACAACGCGACTGCCGTTGAACGCGTCGCGGTGCTCTGGGAGTGGGCCAACGCGATCTCGCTCGACGGCGGGTTCGTGCCCAAGAACCTGCCGCTGATCGCCGGTGGCATCCCCAACCCGACCCCCGGCAGCGATCCGGTGGAGCGCTACTTCGAGGCGGTCGACACTTACACCCGCCTGCTCGACCTCCTCGAACGCGACGCCAGCGCTCTGGGATCGACCCGGATGGAGACAGCCGCGGTCGCACGAGCCGGGGAGCACCAGACCCTGACCGTCAAGCTCACCGTCGGCTCGCTCGGGATCCGGCCGGGCGGCGGGCTTCTGATCAGCAACCACGCTCTGGCCTCGTACGGACGGCTCCAGAACGAGGATCCTGCCGATGCCGGCTACGTGGCGATCTCCACGAACCGGCCCGGGGTCACCTTCGAGCGCGACCAGGCACCGGTCTGGGGACCCTACGGCGGCTTCCGGGGCCCGCAGCCTTTCCCGGTCTACCGCGTCGTCGGAACCGCGCTCCGCGCCGGTGATCAGATCACCCTGGTCTACGGCGACCGCAGCCGAGGCGGCGGCGGGCTGAGAATCGCCGAGTTCTCGAACGATGCGGTCGCGCTTCCGCTCCACCTCGACCCGGGTGACGGCCGCTTCTACGAGCTCGAGCCGCCGACCTTTCGGGTCGAAGGCGGCGCAGCTTTCGCCGTCCACGGCTTCGCACCCTCGATTGTCTTGCCCGACGAGCCCTTTGCGATCTCGGTGCGTACCGAGGACCGTTTCTACAACCGCGCCACCACCCAGATCCCGGCCTACCGCGTGCTGCGCAACGGCGAGCCGTTTCGCGACTTGCCAGCCGGCAAAGCGATTCACCAGCTCGAAGTCGTGCTCACAGATGCCGGCGTTCATCGGTTCACGTTCGAGAGTGCCGAGGGTCAGGTGTCCGGGGTCGCGAACCCGGTGTGGGTGCGCCCGGGACCCGGACCGCGCATCTTCTGGGGCGAGACCCACGGCCACTGCGGCTTCGCCGAGGGACAAGGCACCCCCGACGGCTACTTCGAGTTCGCGCGTGACGACGCGAAGCTCGACTTCGTCACTCTCTCAGAGCACGACATCTGGCTCACCGACGGCAACTGGAAGACCCTCAACGAAGCGGCCGCGCGCTTCCACCGCGACGGCCAGCTGGTGGTCTTCCCGGGCTACGAGTGGTCGGCGCAGCGCCAGCGCGGCGGCCACCACAACGTCTTCTTCCGCCGGCCGGGCGTGCCACGAGTCGGAGTCCAGATCGCGCCCAACCTCACCGACCTCTACCGCGAGCTCCGGCAACGCTACGACCCCAAGGACGTCCTGATCATCCCCCACGCCCACCAGGCCGGCGACTGGCGGCTCTCCGACCTCGACATGGAGACCTTGATCGAGATCATGTCGAGCCACGGCACCTTCGAGTGGTTCGGCCAGCGCTACCTCGAGCACGGCTACCGGGTGGGCTTCGTTGGCGCCTCGGACGACCACCTCGGACACCCCGGCTACGCTCCCGGTCACCCGGCCTCGGAGAACGGCAGGCGCTCGAACATCTTCCAGTTCGGCGGCCTCGCCGGAGCATGGGCCGAGTCCAAGGCGACCGACGCCATCTTCGACGCTCTCAAGTCTCGCCACGCCTACGCCACCAGCGGCTCCCAGCGGATCATCCTCGACGCCCGGCTCAACGGCGCGCCGATGGGCAGCGCCGTCGACGACAGCGCTGAGCGCCGAATCGAAGGCCGGGCGATCGGCACCGCGGCGATCCGCCGCGTCGACTTGCTCAAGAACAACCAAGCGGTCGCGACCCAGGAGCCGGCCGCAACCACGGCGACGGCCGGCGGCACGCGTGAGATCGTGGTCGCCTTCTCGTCGGAGTCCTCAGTGAGCATCCGCGACAACCCGCGCGGTCACCGCACCTGGCGCGGCACGCTGGTCATCGACGGCGCCCGCGCGTCGGCGACTCGCCTCCTCGGCAGTCCCCAACCGACCGTCGACCTCCTCGAGCTCGAGGACGGCAAAATTCGCTTCGACATCGCAACCCGCGGCTCGACGCGCACGATCGCGATCGCCCTCGAAGGCGCCTCGCCGGCGACCCGACTTCGCTTCGATCTCGAGCCGGCGCGCGAGCAAGGCACCGCGCCGCTCCAGATCCGCAAGCCCCAGACCTTTCCCGCGCGCAGCTTCGCGCTGGCGCTGCCCGGATCGGGTCCGAGCGAGGAGGTCATCGAGGCCGACGGCTACCGCGACCGGGTGCGCGTCGACGATCCCCGAAGCCAGCAGGACCTCGAGTTCGCCTTCACCAATCGCGGCGAGCCCGGAGACTGGTACACCCTGCGGGTCGAGCAGGTCGACGGCCACATGGCGTGGTCGAGTCCGTGGTGGGTCGGCGGCGAGCCGCCACGCTGAGCGTCATCGCTGCCCGCGATCCGAACCACCCGGCCTCGCCCGCGCCGGTCAGGGCGCGAAGCTGGCGCGCGCCTGGACCTTCCAACGCTCGCCGCTCTTGACCATCCACGTCCAACGGGTCGTAGCTGGCGATCCAAGTGTCGTCGGCGCACGTGTCACGCCAGGCCTCGAGATCGGCTGAAGTTGAAGCCGACAAGGAAAGCGCCGGGACCGGACAGCGTCCCCGCGAGGTCGGGGTCGAGACGGCGACTCCATCAGCCCGACCTGCGCTCCAGCCCGTCGCCGAGCTCGACCCATTCGACATGGCCATCCCAGAAGACGTGGACCGTGGGCTCCCGGTCGAGTGGTCCGTCGAGGTTGGCGCGCACCACGTGAACCTCACCGGGCCAGCGCGCGGATCGAAACAGCAGGGTGCTGCCGCAACGCCGGCAAAACCCCCGCTCGGCATCGGCGCTCGAGCGATACCAGACCAGCAGGTCGGCGCCCGCGGTCACCCGGAAGCGTTCGGTGTCCGCCCCAACCCAAGTGACGAACGCGGCTCCGTGGGCACGCTGACACATGTTGCAGTGGCAGTGCGCGCACCACTTGGTCGGCGAATCGATCTCGAACCGGAGGCCACCACACAGGCAACCACCGCCGAAGACTCGGGATTTGCTCGTCACTTCGGCTCCATCGACAACCGATCGTGAATGTCGAACTGACTCTAGCAGCGGCGGCTCGACCCGATGCCAGGCAACGTGAGTTTGGCGCCCGCTGTCGCTCGTGGGAAACTCCAGCGCGACGTGATGCCCCTCGGACCAGATCCCGAATTACCGTAGCCCGACGACCGTTGCCCGCCCGCCGCATGAGCTCAGCGCTCGAGAACCGGGTCCTCGACGAGATCGAGCAGGCAACCAGCCCGCTGGTCGACTTCGCCGCCGCCCTGGTGCGCGTGCCGACCGTCAACCCTCCCGGCGAGCACTACGAGGACTGCGCGCGGTTGATCGGCGGGCGGCTCCTCGAGATGGGCTTCGAGGTCGACTACGTCGCCGCCGAGGGCCGTCCCGAGCACACCGCCGCCCACCCCCGGATCAACGTAGTGGGGCTGCGACGCGGTCGCGAGGCTCGACCGCTGGTTCATCTCAATGGCCACTTCGACGTCGTGCCGCCGGGCGAAGGTTGGACTGTCGACCCGTTCGCCGGCGAGGTGCGCGACGGCAAGCTCTACGGTCGCGGCGCCGCCGACATGAAGGGCGGGCTCGCGGCGGCGATGTTCGCCGCCGACGCTCTGCGGCGCGCCGGCTTTCGGCCTCGCGGTTCGCTCGAGATCAGCGGCACGGTCGACGAAGAGAGCGGCGGTTTCGCTGGCGTCGCCCACCTCGCCCACGCCGGCAGGATCGCCGCCAGCCGGACCGATCATGTGATCATCCCCGAACCGCTGGACGTCGACCGAGTGTGCGTCGGCCACCGCGGCGTGCACTGGTACCGCGTGGTTCTCCACGGTCGGGTCGCCCATGGCTCGATGCCGTTCCTGGGCGCGAGCGCCATCGACGCGATGGGCGATCTCCTGCACCGGGTGCGCACCGAGCTCGAACCGACATTGGCCATGCGGATCACCACGATGCCGGTCGTGCCGGAGGCGGCTCGTCGCGCCACGATCAACGTCAACTCGCTGATCGGCGGCCAAGCCGGCGAGTCGCTCCAGACCCCGTGCGTCGCCGATCGTTGTACGGCGATCTTCGACCGCCGTTTCCTGGTCGAGGAGAGCGTCGAAGCGTCGCGCGCGGAGATCGTCCGCCTGCTCGAGGCGGTGGTCGGGAACGAGCGCGGCTTTCGCTACGAGATCGAAGACCTGATGATCGTTGAGCCGGTACTCACGCCCGACGACGCGCCGCTGATCCGTCACCTCGAGGACGCGGTCGAAGCCGTGCTCGGGCGGCGGCCGCAGCGGGTGGCGAGCCCCGGCACTTACGACCACAAGCACGTGGCGCGGATCGGCGGCGTCACCAGCTGCGTCGCGTACGGCCCGGGACGGCTCGAGCAGGCGCACCAGCCCGACGAGTGGTGCGCGGTCGACGATCTGGTCGCCGCCACCAAGGTCATGGCGCTGGCGCTGGTCCGCCTGCTCGGCGGCGAATGAGCTCGAAAATCGGCGACGAACTCGGGCTGGGCGAACCCGCGCCGGATGCGCCTCAGCACGGCCCGGGGCGACCGCAGCGCGGCGGCCTGGAGATTGTGCTCGCGGCGGTCCTCTACGCCGGCCTGACCGTTCTATTCGTCGCCCCAGATCCGCGGGTTCTCGATGACCACATCGCGAGTGACCGCGGAGATCCCTTGCTCAACCTGGTCTTCATGATGTGGGGAGAAAAGAAGCTCGGCGAGAGCCTCGACGGCTTCTGGGACGCCAACTTCTTCTACCCGGTCCGCGGGGTGACGGCAATGTCCGACCATCTCCTCGGTCCGGCGGCGGTGCTCGCTGCCCTCCACCGCGGGCTCGGCATCGACCAGCTCCTTGCCTACAACCTAATCTTTCTCGGCGCCTTCTTCGGCTGCGCGCTCGCCACCTTCTTGGTCGCGCGCTGGAGCGGCACGCCGTACCTGGCAGCGTTGTTCGCCGGCACATGGTTCGCCTGGAACCCATACCGCTTGGACCAGGTATCGCACATCCAGGTGCTGCTCGCGCTGTGGATTCCTCTGCTGCTGTGGCTCTTCTTGCGACTGCTGCGCCAGCCGACTCTCGGCCGCGCAGCGGTGTTCGTCGCCTTGTACACCCTGCATGTCCTCGGCGGCAGCTATCTCGCGTACCACATCCACTGGAGCTTTGCACTCGTCGCCGCCTGTGCGTGGGCAAGTGGCGGCCTGCCGCCCCGGCGGCACTGGCAGGTGCTGCTGCCGGTGGCCGCGATCTGCGCCGCCATCGCGACCGCGGTCTTCCTGCCCTACCTCGAGCGGTCGGCAGCCCTCGGGCTCGAGCGCTCGACCGATGAGATCCGCCACTACGGCGGCGCGCTGTCGAGCTACCTCTCGAAGAACATCGACCGGGCGCCCCACGTCGTCTTCGGTCTCCGCACCTTCCGCGGCGAGAACGCCCTGTTCCCGGGCTGGGCGGCGCTGCTGCTTGGAGTCTGGGGCATGACGCGCACGCTGCGTTGGAGCGGTTGGCGTGCTCGGGACCGACCAGCGATCAGCGTGATATTCGGAGCTGGTTTGGCGCTGATCGTCGCGGCCTTGTTGCTCGGCGACGCGCTCACCTTGCGCCGTGACGAGGCAGCGGTGTCGTGGGTACTCGACTTCTTGTCCCGGAGCTACGAGCGACCGTTCTCCTTGATCATTCTGGGACTGGTGACCGCGACCGCCGCCTCGAAGCTCGCCGGCGGCGCCTGGTCGCCGCTTCGTTTCCGGACCACGGCATCGGAATGGCAACGGTCGCTGTTCGCGGTCGGGGTTGTCGCGCTGTTGCTTTCGCTGCCGGTGGTCTATGTGCCGCTCGCCGAGATCGTGCCCGGTCTCGACGCCATGCGCGTCACCACCCGCGTGTACCCGTTGTTCTCGCTAGGCCTGTGCCTGTTCGCGGCCGAAGGGCTTGCCGCGCTCGACAAACGCCTGCCGGTCGCCGGTCGCGGACTGCTCTACGGAGCTCTCGCGGCCATGGTGCTCTGGGAAGGGCGGTCCGAGCTACCCTGGAAGCCGCTACCGCGCGAGTCCGAGTTCCCGGACGTCTACGCCTGGATCGCGGACCACGATGAGGTAGAGGTGATCGCCCACTACCCTCCCGCCCTCGGTCCCGACGACATCCAGGTCATGTACTTCTCGACCCGCCACTGGAAGCCGATCGTCAACGGCCACAGTGGTCACGAGCCTCCTGGCTACCGGCAACTGATCGGAACCGACACTCTCCCCACGAAAGAAACAATCGACGGTCTGCGAGCGATCGGCGTCACCCACCTCGTGGTCGACTTCGAGGGCCGCAGCATCCATCGCACTCGCCGGCGGATCGCCCGATTCCAGCGCCAGGCTGCCGAATGGGAAGGTCACCTCTCGGAGCTCGGGCTCGAGCCGGTGGCGTTCGTCGAGCCGCATCGGGTCTACCGGATCGTCCCGACCGCAGCGAATGGGCAAGGAGCACAACGAAGAGCGCGGCAGCCGCCGACTGCCGAGGCCCTCTTCCGTCGCCGCCGCCGAGCCTCAGTCGGCGCCGACCGCGGCAGCGATGCGGTCGCACAGTCGCTGCGCTTCGGCTAGCTCGGCCTTCGCCCCATCCTCGTCGACCACGAAGGCCCGCGTGTAGTCGGCTTCTTCGCGGTACTTCTGAAGTCGGCTGAGCAGACGCCCCGCCGCTGGCTCGTACTGCCCACTACGAACGAAGTGCAAGTGGAACAAGTGCTGGAGGCCAGTGTGGGTTCGCGGCTCATACCCCTTCGCGTAGAGCAGCGCGCGAACAGCGTGGAAGGTGGCGAAGTAGGCGCGCGTCATCGCGATGCGCGGGTGACCGGAGGCGATCAGTTGGCGGGCGACCGCCACC
>JAQBHE010000074.1:0-8671 GCA_032128015.1 Holophagae bacterium | reverse complement strand
CAGGGGATCGAGAAGTACTCGACGAGGCCGGCGAGAAAGCGGGCGTCGGGGGCGGCGAACACCAGATCCATCGCCGCCGCGATCATCCAGCCGCCGTAGATGCAGTAGCCGTGGACCATCGCGATCGTCGGTTTCGGCAGGTTGCGCCACTTGACCGTGAGGTCGAGGTTGTACCACCGAAAAGCGTCGTAGAACGCGAGTCCGGCAGCCGGGACGCCGCGGGCTTCGCGGTCTGCCAGCTGCTCTTGGGTGCCGAGGTCGTGGCCGGAGGAGAAGTGTTCGCCGGCTCCCCGCACCACCGCGACCTGCACCCGGTCGTCCGCCATCGCCTGATCGAGGGCGGTGTCGAGGGCGTCGAGCAGCGCCCAGCTCTGGGCGTTGCGATAACGCGGTCGGTTGAGAGTGATCACCGCGACCCGGTCGCGGACCTCATAGAGAACGGGCTCTTGCACAGCGGCACCTCCCAGGAATCGTTGGGCTTGCTCGATGCGGTTGCTTGGCAGTTCAGCTTGATGCTGGCTTGGGTTCGGTGAGACTCAGAAGGAGACCGGCGGCGACCACCGCCACGACGCCGACCAGGTTATGCCAGAGGAACGAGATCTCCGGTCTCGCGATCGCGACCCAGGATACCGCGCCGATCCCGACCAGGAGGCCGAAGAACGCGCCGCGGGAGGTGGCCCTTCGCACCACCAGGGCAAGCACGAACACCCCGAGGAGCAGGCCGTAGAAGAACGAGCCGAAGCGGTTCACGACTTCGATCAACGATCCGAGGCTAACCGCGTAGGTGGCGACCGCGCAGGCGAACAGGCCCCAGAACGCCGTCACCACCCGCGCGACGAACAAGTAGCGCTTGTCGCTCGCGCCGCGGTCGAAGTGGCGGCGGTAGAAGTCCATCACCGTGGCGGTGGTCAGGGAGTTGAGCTCGGCGGCGATCGACGACATCGCGGCGGCAAAGATCGCGGCGATCAACAGTCCGACCAGTCCGATCGGTAGCCGGGTGGTCACGAAGGTCGGGAACACGTAGTTGACGTCGCGATAGGAAGCGTCACCGGTGACCTCGCGAACCAGATCGACCGCGCGGGAGCGCACCGCCTCGACCTCGGCGTCGGCGGCGGTGAACGCCGCGATCCGCGCATCGCGGTCGCTGGCGGTCGGGGCCGCGATCGGGGTGGCCGTGCGGACCGTGGTGCGGGACGTGGTGCGGGCTGCGGCGGCGCGAGCCGCGGCCCCGCGCACCTGCGCCGCGACCTCGAACTCGGCCTCGAGCGCTTGGTACTCGCCCGCGCGTTCGCTCGCGCGCAGGGTCGCGTCGTGGACCGGATTGAACAGCATCGGCGGGGAATGGAACAGGTAGAACAAGAACACCAGAACGCCGATGAACAAGATCAAAGCCTGGAGCGGGATCTTGGCGTAGGCGCTCATCATCAGCGACCGCCGTCCCTCGTTGACCGAGCCCGCGGTCAGGTAGCGTTGAACTTGGCTCTGGTCGCAGCCGAAGTACGAGAGCATCAAGAACAGTCCGCCGAGCATCCCCGACCAGAAGGTGTAGGTCTCGGTGAGGTCGAAGCGGAAGTCGATGGTCTCGAGCCGGCCGGTAGCTCCCGCCAGATGCAGCGCGCCGGCAAGCGAAGTGTCGGCGGGCAGCCCAGCGAGCAGCACGATCACCACCGCCCCGACCCCGATCAGGATCACGGCCATCTGCTTGACGTCGGTCCAGGTGACCGCCTGGACTCCGCCGAGCATGGTGTAGACGGTGGTCGGAATGCCGATCGCGAGGATGGTGAGCAGCTGGTTCCAGCCGAGCACGATCGACAGGATCACCGCCGGCGCGGCGATGATCACCCCGCAAGAAAGCCCTCGCGACACCAGGAACAGGAAGCTGGTGAGCGCTCGGGTCTTGGCGTCGAAGCGTTGCTCGAGGACCTCGTAGGCCGTGAACACGCGGGCGCGGTGGAAGTACGGAACCAGGGTCACGGACAAGATCACCATCGCCAACGGCAGGCCGAAGTAGAACTGGATGAAGCGCATGCCGTCGACGTAACCCTGGCCGGTGGTGCCGACCAGGGTGATCGCACTCATCTGGGTCGCCATGACACTCAGCCCGACCGCCCACCAGGGCAGCCTCCGGTCGGCGAGGAAGTAGCCTTCGAGGCGGTCGGTGGCGTGGGTACGCTTGAGTCCGTCGACCACCACCCATGCCAAGTAGGCGGCGACGATCACCCAATCGACGAGGTGCATCGAGGCGCCCGTTCGAGCTCAGGCAAAGGCGCGCGCGAGCGCCCACAGTGCCAGCAGCACCAAGATCTCGAGCCCGAGGGCTCCGGCGTACAGCAGGATCATCGATCGCGTCGAGCGGTCGTTGTCGGCAGTAAGGGGCGCCGCTGGCTGAGCATGATCCATCGGCGTTCTACGATATGCCTTCGCGACCTCGGGCGCCATCTCGGGGGCTCCCTCGAGGCTGGACATGATCGCATGGCGACTGGCGGCGTCGACGCCGAAGGAAGGACTCGAACTGAACAGCTCCGCGGAACCGAGAAAACCCCACATCGTGATCGTCGCAGGGCGCGGCGAGGTGATGCGGAATTTCCTCCACTCCGACACCTTGCCGCGGCTCGCCCAAGAGGCGCGGGTCACCGTGCTCACCGTGGTCGACGACCCGCGTCATGTCGATCGATTCCGTCACCTGACCTCGGAAGTGATCAAGCTCGAGAGCACGGCGACGCCGAAGCTCGCCGGCACCTTGCGGACGCTGGTCGAGAATGCGCACGACCGCTGGCAGTGGACGGCGGTGGGGCAGAACAATCTCCAACTGCGCGACCTGGAGGCGAAGCGGCGTGGGCGAATGCGCCGCCGCCGGGTGCTTTCGGTGGCGGCGCGGGCGCTCGCTCACCGGCCGGTCCTGGAGACCCTCACCGCGGTCGAGCGCGAGCTCGCCTATCGGTTGCGACCGACCCGCGAGTTCGACCGGCTATTCACCCGGCTCCGTCCGGATCTGGTGTTCAATGGCTCGCAGGTCCACGGTGGCGCCGCCGAGCTGCCGATGCGGGTCGCCCATCGGATGGGGATCCGTACCGCGGTGTTCGTTTTCTCGTGGGACAACTTGACCTCCCAGAGCCGGATCATGGTGCCCTACGACGACTACCTGGTGTGGACCGAGAGCATGAAGCGAGAGCTGGTCGACCTCTATCCGCGAATCGACGCCGATCGCGTGGCTGTCCTCGGGACGCCCCAGTTCGATTTCCACTTCAAGCCCGAGTTCCGGCTCGGCCGCGAGGATCTCTGCCGTCGGATCGGCGTCGACCCGGCGCGTCCGTACGTGCTGTACACCGCCGGTATCGCGAACCACTTCTACGAGGAGCATCGGCATGTTCGCAAGGTCGCCGAGATCTTGCGCTCCCTCGATCTGCCCCAGACTCCCGAGCTGGTGGTCCGCACCTACGCCAAGGGGACCAGCGAGGAGATGCGGGCGCTGGCCGGGAGTGGGCTGCCGGGAGTGGTGTTTCCCGAAGTGGCCTGGGATGTCGAGTTTCAGACCCCGAGATACGAGGATCTCGAGATCTACTCGAGCCTGCTGCGCCACACCGCGCTCGGCATCAATGCCGCATCTACGGTCTCGCTCGAGCTCATGATCTTCGACAAGCCGATCGTCAACCTTCGCTACGACCCGCCGGGCGTCGACCTGCCGTGGTCCATGGGCTACGAGCGGCACATCCTGTTCGATCACTTTCGTCCGCTCGCCGAGAGCGGAGCCACGATGGTGGCGGCGTCCGACGACGACCTGGCGGCGATGATTCGACGCGGACTGGTGGAGCCCACAGCCGATTCGCGGACCCGAAAGAGCGTTCTCCGCGCGATGTTCGGCGACCTGCTCGACGGCCGGGCGGGAATCCGTGTTGCGGACCGGCTGCTCACCCTGGTCGGGTCACCGCGGACGAGGGATCGTGACACCAAGGCTCACGGTGCATTGTGAGGGTCGCCGACACCTGGGAAAGGTTTCGCCGGGGAGTGGCGACACTTCGGTGCCGGGGATTCGGCTTCGGACGGTACGTCGTTTTCGGTGTCGCATGGCCCGCGTTGATGCGCCGGCCGCTCAAGGTCGAGCCCGGGTTCCCGCTTCGTTGTCTGGAGCGTTGCACCGCGCCGGCGTCGCCGCGGTGGGGCTCGCTGTTGGCGGAAGTCCCGGATCGAGTCGTATCGGGCGCTGTGCGAGCAGAGACGACTCGGAAGAGCACGCGCGGGCAACCGGCCGCGCGAGAGGCCGCGGCTTTGATCGCGCTGGAGAAGCACGAAGTGCCGGCGCCCCGCATTCTGGAGGTGTCGGCGAGGCCGCATTCGCTTGCGAGATCCTGGGTGCCGGGTCGTCCCTTGATCGAGGCGGTCCAGGGACCGGTGGCGGACTGCGAGGCGATCCGTCGGCTGGGCGAGATGCTGGATCGAATCCACGCGGCCGGGGTCACGGGGCCCGCGCTCGAGCCAGATCGGATCGTGGTCGGCGCCGGCGGCGATCCGGTCTTGGTCGATTTTCGCGAGGCGCGGGTCCACGTTGGCACAGCCTCCATCGGCCACGCGATTGGTCGCGATCGAGACCGGCGTCGCGTCAACCAGATCTACGGAACCGACCTCTTGACCGAGGCCGCTGCGCGCGATGTCCTGACCGCGGTTGGACGGACGAACTACGCGCCTTTGGACCTCGGCCGAGGGCTGGTGACCCGCGGCTTCTGGTCGGTGGACAGCGGCAGCGGGCGTTGGGACTACCTCAACCGGCGGGTGCTCGGTTCGCTGATTGCCAACGCTCGAATCCTCGACCTGGGCTGCCACAACGGAACGATGCCGTTGCTGATGCTGCGTGACGGAGCGGCCCGGGTCACGGCGGTCGAGCGCGACCCCAAGAACGTCGAAGCGGCGCGGATGCTGCGCGAGGTCTTCGCGTGGCGCTACTGCCGCAGCTTCGACCTCGAAGTGATCGAGGGCGACATGCTTGCGGCGCTCGAGTCCGCGACTTCGCGCTACGACCTGGTTTCCGCCTACTGCTCGCTGTACTACCTGGCTGAGGAGGAGATGGTCGCAGCGGTCAGCCGGGCGGCCGAGATCACAGATGTCATGGTCCTTCAGGCAAAGACTGACACGCGAGACGACGCCGGCGATAGCAAGGCTGCGAAGTCGTCGCTCGAGTTCCTGCGCGCCCTGCTGGCGAACCACGGCTTCCCCGAGGTCGAGGTCCACGGTCCGCGAGGTTACACGAGGCCCGTCCTGATCGGCAGGCGCGGCGAAGCGATGGGATGACGTCGTTGCCGCAGCGGCGGTGCCGCGTTTCGCCCGGCGTGCTGGAGAACGATCGGACCGGCTGCGGCCACCTCCTTCAGGACTCGGTACTTGGTGCCCTGGGTCGAGTTCGACGAGTCCGCGGCGATCGCCGGGGCCGAAGGCCGCGAGGGTCAAAAGCCCGCTAGACTCACTCCTATGTCGATTCCCACACCTTGGGCGCGTGCAAGTACCAGTGGCGGTGATGTGATTTCGGCTAGAGCGCCCGCGCGCGCAGCCGCTCCTAGCTTGGGCGGGATGGCGTGGCTCGCGCTTTTCGCCTTGCATGTCCCGCTAGTCATTGGGATGAAAGCGAGCGTCGCGATAGCGACCGCTCACGCCGCCATGGTGCTGATGCTCGGTCTGCTTTCCCTTCAGCGTCGCACACCAACCCGGCTGATCTTCGTACTGGGCTACGTCGTCGCCTCCGAGCCCCTGTGGCGAGTCGCCCATGCCGCGGTTTTCTACGAAACGGCTAAGTACACGCTCGTCGCATTGGGAGGCCTTGGGATCATTCGTTGGCGCCGCGATTCGAATATCGACAAAACACCCGCGGTGTATCTCGCGCTGCTCATGCCCTCGCTCCTGGTTCTGGATCATTTCGATCGCAAGGACATCTCGTTCAACCTAAGCGGGCCGGTAGCGTTGGCCGTTTTCTCGATGTTCATGTCTCGAATGAGAATTTCGAAGGAATCTGTTCGCACGCTTCTTTTGGTTGTTCTTGCCCCAATCTTCGGCCTGCTTGTAGTGGCATCGTACTCCACGATCACCACGGACGTCATCGAGTTTGCTACGACCAAACTGACCGGGGGGGGGCTGGGCAAGAACCAGGCATCTGCGATCTTTGGATTGGGAATGCTGGTCTCGTTCTTGTTCGTGGTCGTCTCCCGCCGATCAGACCGGCTGCGCTGGTGGGTGTCAGTCTTGGGGATCTGGTGCGGGGTCCAGGCGATGTTGACGTGGTCGCGGGGGGGTGTCGTGACGGCGCTCGGCGCGATGGCCGTGGGCTCGGTGGTTCTCTTGAGCGAACGGCGGTCGCGGTCTTCCATCGCACTGAGAGTGGCGATGTGGACTCTCCTAGCGATCTCCGTGGTGCTGCCTCAGCTCCAGACCTTCACTGGTGGCAGCATCGGAGTTCGCTTCACCAGCACCGACTTGACGGGGAGGGACGACTACATCCGCGCGGACATTCAGACCTTCCGCGAGAATCCGGTTCTTGGGGTGGGACCTGGGGTTTCCAAGCAACATCATTTCCTTCTTCTGGGACGGGCAGGAAGTAGCCACACCGAGTACAGTCGGCTGCTCGCCGAGCATGGCAGCCTCGGATTGATGGCGCTGGTACTCCTAGGGATCATGAGCGTCGTCCGCGTGCGCAGCCCCTTACCCGTTGGAGGTCGGGCGATGACGCTTGCGTTCACGGTCTGGTCCTTGCTCTACCTGACGCACGCGGCGATGCGGATGGCGGCTGCGAGCTTCATCTTCGGTCTCGGGGGGGCACACCTCCTTGTCGAGCCAAGGCGCAGGCGCTCCAGGCTCGCTGCCGTTTCGGCGGACGACCGGAGCCGGCCGGGACCGATCGGCGCGACGAGGGTTTCGAGGACTGAGCGGAAGAATGGTAGCGATCGAGGCACTTCCACCCTCGTGCCGAGGGCGGTTCCGTGAGAATCACCCGGCTCGACATCCTGGCGCGTCTGGCGGATCGTTTCGACTACTCGTCATACCTCGAGGTCGGGGTTGCGGGCGGAGCGACGTTCAGACAGCTTCCGATCAGCGACAAGATCGGAGTGGATCCGAAATGGCGCCTTTGGTACGCCTTCGATCGACGGGTTCGCAAGATCCCGTCGGATCGCTTTTTTCTGAAGAATCGGCGGGTTTTCGACCTGGTCTTCATCGATGGCCTCCACATTGCCGACCAGAGCTACCGTGACATCCGAAACGCCCTCGCGGCGCTGTCTCCCCGCGGCACGATCGTGGTCCACGATTGCATGCCGATGACCAAGGAGCAGCAACTGGTGCCGCGGTTACAGGGGTCCTGGACTGGCGACGTATGGCGGGCGTTCCTCAGGGTCAGCCAGGACCCCGAGCTCGATACGCGGATCCTCGACGCGAACCGCGGTTGCGGCGTGATCCGCCGGCGCCCCAAGCCGGTGGTCCCGCGCGCCCCGCTCGACGTCGACCCGCTCGACCCAGCGCAGCTGCCTTGGGAGCGTTACCTCGAGCATCGTCACGAGTGGCTGCTCATCCACCCTCCCGAGGAGATCTATGGAGTGATCGACGGGCTCGCTGCGGACCAAGCGTGAACGAGGGGGCCGATTTGTTCCTGATGGTTCCTTGGGTCACTCAGCTGGCGCGATGGCGGTGGGTCGAGCCAACCCACGAGGACCTGCGAGTTTGAACTGTCAGCGACCGCTCCTGGCTCTCTGCGGCTCGGTCGGCGGGAAGGGAGACATTGAAGCATGATGGCAATGACCGAGCCGGGGAGCCCGGCTGTGGACCTCTACTTGGATCTGATGAAGAAGTGCCTGACGCGATCGATCTTCGAAGAACGCTACAGTCCCGTCAGGCCGCCGAAGCTTTTCTTGCGACGGGTTGCCTATGCGCTAGCTAACGGCGTCCTTTCGCGCTTGCAGCTTGAAGTTGTGAGGAGGGCGAAAGAGGTCGACGTTCATCGACGTGCGTTGGGTAGAGATTGGCCGGCTGAAGCCGAGACAATGATCGGCCTTAGACGCCTAGACAATCTCGAGTGTTGCATTCGGCAGGCGGTTGCCGACGGAGTGCCGGGAGACCTGATCGAAACTGGAGTGTGGAGGGGCGGCGCCACGATTTTCATGCGGGCCGTTCTGGCCGTTCTTGGTGTGAGGGATCGCGTGGTTTGGGTGGCCGATTCATTTCGTGGTTTACCGAAACCAGATGCGAAGGCCTACCCCGCCGACGCTGGAGATCGGCTTTGGGAGAATGCCTGTTTGGGTATTCCACTGGAAGAAGTTCGAAACAACTTTAGACGGTATGGATTGCTGGACGAGCAGGTTCGATTCCTCGAGGGCTGGTTTCGCGAGACGATGCCAAATGCTCCGATCAAGAATCTCGCTGTACTGCGACTCGACGGCGACATGTACGAGTCGACGATGGAGGTTCTAAAACACCTCTATGCCAGGGTCTCGGTCGGTGGCTACGTAATCGTGGACGACTACCGGCTGGAGAGGTGTAGGGCCGCAGTCATTGAGTTCCGTGAACAGAACGGCATCCAGGATGAGATCGTCGATATCGACGGGACGGCGGCGTTCTGGAAGCGAGGCGCGGGCTCGCGGGGATTGCAAAGATCTGGAGGATGGTCGCTGTGAGGCCTAGCAGCCCGTGGTGAAAGTCAGGA
>JAQBHE010000073.1:0-4424 GCA_032128015.1 Holophagae bacterium | reverse complement strand
CGCGAGGAAACCCTCTGCGGCTTCGCGGTACCCTGCTTCGTACGAGGAGACCGCCAAGTAGAACAGCAGGTCGGGCCGACCGTCGCCTGGGTCGCCGCCACGGCGGAAGTAGGTGAGAGCCGTTGGCCAGCGCGATGCGCGGTAGGCGATCTCGGCGGCCAAGAACTGGGCCTCGGGCCTGTCGGGATGGCGATCTGCGACCTCGGTGGCGAGGATCAAAGCGGATTCGACTTGCCCCAGGTCGACAGAATCCTCGAGGAGCTTGCGCGCGTTCCGGGCGGCTTGTGCGTCGGCGGGGGCCAGACGCTTCAACAGCGCCAGGAACGGGGCCGGCTCGGTCGCCTTCGGCGGCAGGCTCGGCGGCCGTGGAGTCACCGGTCCGACATCCCGGCCGACCGCCGGCAGGGCGTCGGCGGTGGTTCCCGTTTCGAGCTCTCCAGCCGGCGCGCTGTCCTTCGCTTCACCTGGCCTGACCTGTTCAGGCACGACCTGCTCGGGCGCGCTGGCGACCGACTCGGCCGCCCGGGTCTGGCGGCGCTCGAGGCGAGCAACCTGCCGATCGACGGTTCGCAGCAGCTTGACCACTTGGAGATCTCGTCGTGCCGCATCGCCAAGGCTGGCGGCCAGCTGATCGGCGTCCGCCCAGCGCTTGAGCTCGACCTGGCACGACAGCCCGCCGCGCGCATAGTCGGGATCCGAGGCCAAGTCGGGGCAGGCGCTGAGGGTCGAGAGCGCCTGTTCGCAGTTCGCGCGGTCGTTGGCGAGCGCCGCCGCCCGCAGGCAATCGAGCGCGGGATCCGCCGGCCCTAGGCCGAGAGCGCGGGCGGCCAAGTCGGCGGCTTCGCGGTGACGGCCGGAGCGAAGACGCAGGTCGGCGAGCTTGGCGATGGAGTCCCGATCGTCAGGCTCTTGAGCGAGCTGCCGCTCGAGCCGCTGCGCCCGTTCGCGATCGCTGAGCCCGGCGATTCGTTCGACCTCGGCTGCCTCGCGGCGCTTGTCGACGATGCGCTGGAAGGTCGGCGACCAGGCGATGGCCTCCGGGGGAAGGCCGAGCAAAAGCGCCTCGAGGTCCTCGCGCAACTTCGGTTCCAACTCGGCCTGGCGGTAGGCGTCGAACCGCTCTTCGATCTCGACCAGACGGGTGAAAGTGCGCAGGGTGCCGTCGACATCGCTCATGGCGTGCTGGACCAATGTCAGTCGTACCAGTCCTTCGGCCAGCAACTCCGGTTCGTCGAGAAGACCGAAGCACGCCAGACGCAGGGCGCGTGCCGCGCCGGCGAAATCACCTTGTTGGTACGCGAGCTGCCCTTCGCGCAGCCGGGTCATGTAGAAGGCCTCGGCCGCCCCGCTGGGCCTTGGCAGAAACGAGAGCACGATCGCAGCGACGATCGATGCCAACAATGGCCCCGATGCCAACAATGGCACCGATGCCATCGATGGCACGATGGCGCCGGGCGCGCCCTTTCGAAGCCAACTCATGCCGTTCCGTTCAGGCGACCGCCAGCAACGGTCGATTCTCGAGCACCGCGCGGGGGTTGGCGACGGTCACCCGCCACGCTCGCTCCTCGCCCCAACCTTGGGCCAGGACTGCCGCGCAAGCGGCCAGGTCCGGGGGTCGGAAGTCGAGGCGGTGGCAGTCGCTGGCAACGAAGTGGACCAAGTCGAGGTCCAAGAGACTCTGGGCGCAGTCGCGTGGGCTGCGACCGAACGCTCCGGTCACGCTGGCGCCGGTGATCTGGAGCAGCGCTCCGCGCTCGACCAGATCTTCGGCCTGGTCAAGGTCCGCGGCTAGCCACGGCAGACACTCGGGATGGGCGATGATCGGGGTCCAGCCGGCGATCACCAACTCGTGGACGATGGCCCTGGGATTGACGCCGAGGTTCTGAGAGTCGAACTCGAGGAGCAAGTAGCGCGAGTCGGCCAGGCGGCAGAGCCCGCGGCCCTCGGCCAGCCGATCCACAGCCGCAAGAATCTCGGTGTCGCAGCGGATCTCGCCACCGAGGTAGATCCTTGGTGAGGGTCCGACCAGCGCTTGGAGCTCACCACACAACCGGTTCAGCCGATCCGCGTCGTCGTTCCACCACATCGGATGGCGCTGGTGGGGCGTCGCCACGAGCGCTTCGACGCCGTCGGCGGCTGCGGCTCGGCACATCGCGACTGCCTCATCGAAGCTCCGCGCGCCATCGTCGACTCCCGGCAGAACGTGGGTGTGGAGGTCGATCATCTAGGCAGCGTCGTTGGCCTGGCTCTCAGCCGGATCGCCATACGACTCGTAGTGGTAGGAGTAGTTGCGCTGCGAGCGACCCGGGAGCTGGCGATGGCAGTTGAGGACCGTGCCGAGGAGCCGAACGCCGCCGAGTGCGAACCGGTCACGGCAGGTCTTGACGTCGTCGCGGCTCACCCATCCGGCGCGGACGCACAGCACCAAACCGTCTGCCATGTCACCGAGCATGGTGGCGTCGGTCACCGCCAGTGCCGGCGGGGTGTCGATCACCACGAAATCGAAACGGCCTCGGGCTTCCTGCAGCAAGTAGGCCATGCGCTGCGAGGATAGGAGCTCCGAAGGGTTGGGGGGAATGGGTCCAGCGACTGCCGCCGAGAGGTTGTCGATCGAGGTCGGGACGAAGGTCGATTCGAGATCGTTCAGTCCTACGAGATAGCCAACCACCCCGCTGCGGTTCGAGAGACCGAACACGTGGTGGACTCGCGCCTTGCGCAGATCGCCGTCGATCAGCAGCGTGCGACGCCCGAGCTGCGCCATCACCACCGCGAGGTTCACCGAAGTGGCGGTCTTGCCCTCGCCAGCGGTGGCCGAAGACACCGCGACCACACGCAGGCCGTCGGCGGTCGATAGCAGCAGCGAGGTCCGCAGCGACCGGTAGGCCTCGGAAACCGCGAGCCGCGGCAGGGTGAAGGGCACGCGGTCGATCGCGATCGCCTCGCCACGCTGGCGGGGCTTCTTGGTGGTCGAGCGCTTCGAACGGTAGCCGTAGCCATACCCGTAGCCGTAGTTGCCGTATCGTGACGTGCGGGCCGAGATGTCGGGAATCACCGCCAGCGTCGGTAGTCCGAAGCGGCGTTCGACCTCCTCTGGGGTCTTGATGGTTCGGTCCATCAGCTCGAGCAGGAATACGATTCCGGCCGCCAAGACCATGCCGATCAGCAAACCACGCAGCGCGTCGTTGCGGAGGTTTGGACTGGTCGGCCCGCCGGGAAGCAGCGCCGGATCGATCTGGCGGATGGTGGACCCGTCAAGGCTGTTGACGACGACGCTGGTTTGGCCCTGACGCCGGCGCAGATCTTCTAGAAGCTCACGGTCGGTGCTGATCTCGGACATCAGACCGCGGTGGGAGTTCGAGGTGGCCTGCAACCGCCGCGCCTCCGCTTCCATTTGCTGGTAGACTTGGAGCGACTGTTGCTCCGTCTGACGGGCTGCCTCGTACACCGACCTCTTGTCTGCGATCTCGGACTCTGCAGCCGCCCGAACCAACTTGTCGAGCTCCGTCTCGAGCTGGCCGATTTCCTCTTTGAGCTCGCGCATCGCCGGAAAGTCTTCGCGGTAGGTCTCGAGCTTGGTCTGGTACTCGCGCTGTTTGGAGCTCAGCCCGGCGCGCTGCGTCGAAAACTGGACCCCTGCCCTCTCGGCGACGCTCTCGGGTGGGCGGTTGGCGATCTCGTTGTAGGCCGCCTGGGCGAGGATGCGAGCGTTCTGCGCCCTCAGATAGGCTTCGTTGGCAGCCTGGACCCGCTGCATCGTGATGTTCGAATCGGAGTCGGTCTCGAGCAAATCAGCCTTCCGGCCGTACTCGAGGAGGCGAGAGTCGTTCGTCGCTAGTTGTGCCTCCAGTCGTTTGATCTCTTGTTCGATGCTGCCCTGGAAGGTCGACGCCTCGGTCCGCCGGGTCTCCTGGCTGTACGCGATGAAGGCCTCGGCGTAACCATTGGCGAGGATCATCGCCATCTCCCGATCCGAAGATCGATAGGCAATGTCGAACAACTGCGTGCCGCGAACTTCGCGGACGTCGAGACCGCTGCGGATCTGGAGCGCGAGCCTGCCGAGCACCGCCATGTCCTCGGCGGCGGTCACCCCGCCATCTCCTGGGGCGTAGGTCGCGCGGCCCAAGGCGCCGCTGAACCGGGGATCTTCCCACAGTCGCAAGTAGCGCACCACCTCCAGGGCTAGCCCCCGGCTCTTGAGGATCTCGCGTTGGGTCGGATAGAACTCGGGGTTCCACCAGCATCGGCGTCCAGCACCAGCGGGATCCCGGCCAGCGCCGGAAGGATCGACTGGAGCGCGTTCGCGACCGCGGGCGCGACCGTGAGCCCCGGCCCGACCCCTGCCGCGGTGATCTTCCGCTCCTGGAACAGCTTCCGGATAGCGGCGACGGCCCCCGGTCCGATCGAGCCCCGGGCCTCAGGGAGCG
>JAQBHE010000072.1:0-18238 GCA_032128015.1 Holophagae bacterium | reverse complement strand
CGCGACAACGGCATCGGCATCGATCCCCGCTACCACGAACGAGTGTTCGGCCTATTCGAGCGCCTCGACGCGCGATCCGAGGGCACCGGCGTCGGCCTCGCGCTCGCCAAGCGGATCATCGAGACTCGGGGCGGCCGCATCTGGGTGGAGTCTCGAGGCGAGGGCACCGGGACGACCTTCTTCTTCACCCTGCCTCGCGGCGGGGCCGAGGCGGCCTCGGAGACCGCGGGGGTCGAAGTGGCCCCGGCGGCCATCGCCAAAACCGCCTAAGGCCCAGGGATCGATCGGCGCCGCCTCGACGGCGCCCGAGAGCCCCGCGGACGAGCGGGGCGTCGCGCCCGAGAGCCCCGCGGACGAGCCGGGCCGACCGCGGCCCGCGCTCGGTGGACTACTTCGGTATTCCGCTATTGACGGAATACTGGTTCTTGCAAGCTTAACCATATATACTCGTTTCACTACCAATTCGGCGTTCTCTATGGAGGTGCATCGTGACCAAGCGGAGGAGCAAGAACTCGTTCAAGGGCCTCGCGGTCTGCGCGGCGCTACTCGCGGCAACGACGGGCCTGGCGGGATCCAGAATTCCCAGTTCGAAGCCGACCATTGCGGTCATCGTCCGAGGTACCGAGCTCGCCACGGTCAAGACGGTGGTGCTCGAGGTCGGCGGCGAGGTCACTCATGAGCTCGGGATTATCAACGCGGTCGGCGCGACTCTGAGTGCCGCCCAGCAAACCAAGCTGCTCGCCAAACCCGGAGTCTCCCGCATCTATCCAGACCGGCCGGCGAAGATCGACAGCGTCGGCGCCGATCATGCCCGCGACGAGTTCGCCACCGCTGGCAACCAATCCGGCGCCTACGACGGCGACGATGGCACGGCGAGCTGGAACGGGCCGTGGGTCGAGTCCGACGATGGCAGCCCGGCGAGCGGCGCGATTCGGGTCACCACCTCGGGGAACCACTGTCAGCTCCACGAGGCGAGCTGCCTCGAGATCGGCGCCCAGGCGCTCGGCTTGGCGATCGACCGCCAGGTTGCGGTCATTGGCGCGATCACGGGCACCCTCCGCTTCGCCTACCAGCACGATCTCGGGCCCGGCGACTCGATCGCCGCGGAGATCTCCGGGGACGGCGGCTCGAGCTACAACCGCATTGCCGGGTTCGACGAAACCAGCCCGCAGTCGGGCACCGTGACCCTCGGCGTCGCGAGCTCCTTGGGCAGCGCCACGCGGATCCGTTTCCGCGTCGAATCCGCGGGCGCCGGCGGCCGGATCTGGGTCGACAACCTCGACCTCGAGTGGGGCGACCCCTCGGTTTTCTGGACCGTCGAGGACCACTTCGACACCGTCTCCTACGCCAACAGCGACGGCGCCTGGTCGTGGAACGGGGCGTGGGTCGAGGCCGGCGAGAACGACGGCCCGGCAGCCGGCAAGCTCACGGTCAAGGTGTCGACGGGTGCCGAGAGCGGAGCGCTGCTGCGTGGCGCGGGTCGCAGCCTCACGCGCGGGGCCGATCTTTCGGGGGTCACCAATGCGCTCTTGAGCTTCGACTTCTTCCGCAAGGGGCTGCAGAACACCAGCGAGTGGTTCTCGGTGCAGGTGTCCGGTGACTTCGGGGCAACCTGGACCGAGCTCGGTCGGTTCGCCGGACCGCACGCCGACTCCGGGCTCAACGGCTTCTCCTACGACATCACCAGCTACGCGTCGGCGGGAACGCGGATCCGCTTCGTGACTTCGCCCGCGATGAGCAACGGCGACAAGGTCTATGTCGACAATATCCATATCGCGGGCAACTACCACTCTTACGGCAGCGCGACCGGCAACGGCGACCCGGTGCCATACACCCACTACCCGGCGCGGGTCGCGGCGGACGCGGCACACGCGCAGGGAATCACCGGCGCCGGAGTAACGGTCGCGGTGGTCGACACCGGCGTCTGGCCGTGGTACTCGCTGGTCGAGAACACCGCGGGCAACAACCGCTACCTGGTTCGCTACGACGCCATCCGCAACCAGATCCACATCGGGGAGGACGGCAGCGGCCATGGCACCCAGATGGCCAGCATCATCGCCGACAGCGCCCAACCGACGAGCCCCCAGGGCGCGTACAACGGCATCGCCCCGGACGCCAACCTGGTCTCGATCAAGGCCTTCGACGACGACGGCAAGGGCTCCTACCTGACGGTGATCCGCGGCATCGACTGGGCGGTGACCAACAAGGACCTCTACGGCATTCGGGTGCTCAACATGTCGTTCAGCGCCACGCCGCTGTCGTTCTACTGGGACGATCCGCTCAACCAGGCGGTGATCGCCGCGTGGAACGCCGGCATCGTGGTCGTGGCCTCGGCCGGCAATGACGGTCCGGACCCATTCACGATCGGCGTTCCCGGCAACGTACCGTACGTGATCACGGTCGGCGCGCTGACCGACGCCAACACTCCGAACGACGACACCGACGATTACCTGGCGGAGTTCTCGAGCTCCGGGCCGACGGTCGAGGGCTTCGTCAAGCCGGAGCTGGTGGCGCCGGGCGGTCACATGCTCGGGATCGTCGATCCCCAGAGCCGGATCCCGAGCGAGCACCCGGACTACTTCACCGGCAATTACTTCAGCGGCTCGGGCACCTCGCAAGCGACAGCGGCGACCAGCGGCGTCGTCGCCCTGATGCTCCAAGACGATCCGGGGCTTAGTCCCGATGACGTCAAGTGTCGGCTGATGGCGGCGGCTCGGCCCGCCACCGACTCGTCGACCCTCCAACTCGCCTATAGCGTGTTCCAGCAGGGCAGCGGCTTGATCGACGCTTGGGCGGCGATCAATCGCATTGATTCCGGTTGTGCCAACGGCGGTCTCGACGCGGTCGCCGACCTCGCCGGGGACACCCACTTCGTGGGGCCGGCGCGCGCCGACGCGAACGGTAACTTCTACATCCTGGGCGCCGGCTACTCCTGGGACGGCTTCTACTCGGTCAACGGCACGCCGTGGGTGAACGGGACGCCATGGGTCAACGGCACGCCATGGGTCAACGGAACCCCTTGGGTGAACGGCACTCCTTGGGTCAACGGCACCCCCTGGGTCAACGGGACGCCATGGGTGAACGGGACGCCATGGGTCAACGGCACGCCGTGGGTGAACGGAACCCCCTGGGTCAACGGGGTGCCCTGGATCAACGGCACGCCCTGGGTGAACGGCACGCCATGGGTCAACGGCACGCCCTGGGTGAACGAGATCGCGATCAACGAGTGGGTGCCGCCCATCTAGCGCCACATCGCGGTCCTCAGCGGCACTTCCCGCCCAGCGCCCGCAGATCGGTCCACGACCGGCTGTGGGCGCTCGGGCGAGAGAACCGAAGGCTACTGGCGCGCCGAGATCAGGTTCACGAACAGCCGCAAGGCACCGGGAACCCCGGCCGGCAGCTCACGGAAGAACGAGTAGCCGGTGAAGATGTACACGCCCTTGCCGTAGTTCGCCACCAGCAGACCGCCCCGGGCCTCCGGTTCGCCGGGATCGTTCGACGACAGCAGCGGCACAAACCGCGGATCCCACTGCTCCGCGAAATACAGGCCGCGCTCCTGATGCCACCCGTCGAAGTCGGCGGCGGTCAGCCGGTTCGGGGACACCAGCAGCGGGCTCTCGGGCTCGAGCATGGTCACCGGCGCGTCTTCAACCGACACCCGGCGGCGCCCGAGCTGCATCGGGTACGGCGCGATGCTCTCGAGCTCGTCGTCACGACGCGACACGGTCTGGTACTGAACCACCAGAGTGCCGCCGCCGCGCACATACTCGAGCAAGCGCTGGTTGTGCTCGAGCACCGCGGGCCGGGCGTTGTACGCGCGCACCCCGACGACGATGGCGTCGTAGCCGTCGAGATCCGCGGTGGCAAGATCCGGGTCGCTGAGCAGCGACACCTGGTACCCCACTTGGCGCAGAGCCTCGGGCACCTCGTCGCCGGGGCCCATGATGTAGCCCACGGTCTCGCCGCGCCGCTCGAGCTCCACGCGGACCAACCGCGACTCGGCGGTTGGAAACCACACCTGGGTCGGGATGTGCGAATGGTCGATCACCCGCCGCCCGGTGTCGACTGTGCCGCCGCCATCGAGGGTTGCCGTGACCCGCGCGACCCCGCTCGACGGCGCATCTGGAGGCGTGATCTCGAAGGCCGCGCTCGAGACGCTGTCGGCGGCAAGCTCGAACCGCGAGCTCTCAGGGACGACCCGAAAACCGGCCGGGACCTCGACCCGCAGCATCCCCGAGGTCTTCGCACCGCCGCCTTCGAGGCGCACCTCGAACCGTCGGGGCTGGGTGTCGGGAAACACCAGGGGCTCGCTCGCGACCTCGATCGACAGCGGCGGCGCCACCGCAAACGCGCGGTAGATCTCGCCGAGGGTCGGATCGGTGCGGCGCACCAGCACCGGCAGCTCGAAGTCGAGCTCGAGCCCGGCGACGTTGACCGTGAACGCGGCGCGGACCCCGAGCCGCTCTGGAGCCCCGATCAGGCTCGGGTCGTCGACCCGGTAACGACCAGGAGCCGGCGCCTGTTCGAGCCAATACGGCTGGCTGATCGGGTAGCCAGCCGGCACCGTCGATTCGACCGCCGACTGGAATGGCCGGTTCGCCAGCAGCGGCGACGGACTTTCGAGGACGGTGTAGCCAAATGGCGATCGGATGCGCTCGATGCGCAGCTCGAGATCCGAGCGGTTGACCGCGCCGTAGGTGATGCGCAGCGGCTGGCCGGGCGCCGCCAGCTCGCGGTCGGCGATCGCTTCGAGCCACAGGCCGCACGCCTGCCGGATCACCTCTCGCAACTCCGCGCGCTTGCGTTCGAGCCATGGATCGGAACCCAGCCCGCGGGTCGCGCGGTAGGCCGCCACCAGGATCGGCACCACCGCCGCCGGCCGACGCGGGTCGAACGCGCGCAGCGCTTCACTCACCCGTGCCCCGACCACCTCCCCGCCTGCGATCCGCGACCAGGAAGTGTCGATGCCGTCGAACAAGTCGGCGGTCGCCGGCTCGCCGAGGCGGTGCTCCAGACGACCCAGCTGCTCGCCCCGCGACCCCGCCGAGCCGAAGCCTTGGCTGCGATGTTGGCTGCGGCTACGCGCTGCGATCTCGGTGAACGACTCGCCGAGCAACGGCTGGTAGCCGCCGACATCGACCGTCACTCCGGCGCTGCCCGGATCGGGATCGCCGAAGAACCGCGACGCGTCCCACAACAACCGCTTCGCTCGCCAGGGCGCGAGGTGCTCGGGTGCGCCAAGCTGCTCGGCGAAACGCCCGGCATCCGCCGCCGCATCGAAGGCTTCGAGCGCCAGCACCGCCGACGCGGTGTGATGCCCGTGACCGCCGCGACCGTCTCCCGGGAAGCGCATGATGATGACATCCGGCCGCAGTCGTCGCACCAGGCGAACCACATCGCCGAGGATCTCGTCGCGGCCCCAAACCTCGAGTGCCTCATCGACCGACTTGGTGTATCCGAAATCGATCGCCCGGGTGAACAGCTGCTCGGCGCCGTCGCGCCGTCGCGCCTCCAGTAGCTCTTGGGTGCGGATGATCCCCAGCTCTTCTCCCTGCTCCGTGCCAATCAGGTTCTGGCCGCCGTCGCCGCGGGTGATCGACAGGTAGACAGTTCGCGCCAGCCGACCGCGGGCGAGCTGGGCCAACAGCGCGGTGTCCTCATCGTCGGGGTGAGCGGCGATGAACAGCACGCTCGCCAGAACGTTCAACCGCTCGAGACCGAGTTGGAGCTCGGCCGCCGATGTCGGTGTCGGACCGATCGAGGCGTAGCCGGGCACGGCGCCGAGTAGCAAGGATGCGACCGTCATCAGAGCCCGAACCGGGGGGCGAGCCATCCGCGTCATTCTTCGGCCATCGACGGGTAGGCGAAGTGCCCCGGCGGCACGAAGGTCTCTTTGATGGCCCGCGCCGAGGTCCAGCGCAGCAGGTTGATCGCCGAGCCCGCCTTGTCGTTGGTGCCCGAGGCACGAGCGCCGCCGAACGGCTGCTGTCCGACCACCGCGCCGGTGGGCTTGTCATTGATGTAGAAGTTGCCGGCCGCAAAGCGCAGCGAGCGCGACATCTCGACGATCGCCCGTCGATCCTCCGCGAAGATCGCGCCGGTGAGCGCGTAGGGGCTGGTGTTGTCACACAGCTCGAGGGCCCCCGCCAGATCGCGATCGGGATACACGTACAGCGTCAACAACGGCCCGAACAGCTCGTCAGTCATCAGCCGGCATCGCGGGTCGTCGGCGCGCACCACCGTCGGCTCGATGAAGTAGCCGTCGGTCTTGTCGCTGCCGCCACCGGCGATCAGCTCGTATCCCGGTCCTGCCTTTGCCTCGGCGATGGCGCCGCCGATGCGCTCGAACGAGCGCTCGTCGATCACCGCGCACACGAAGTTCCGAAAATCGAGCGGCGACCCCTGGGCGACCTGCGCCAGCTGTTCCGACATCGCCGAGCGTACCTGCGGCCACAGCGACTGCGGCAGGTAGGCGCGCGACGGCGCCGAGCACTTCTGGCCCTGGTACTCAAAAGCGCCGCGGATGAGGGCCGTTGCCAGCGTCTGCACGTCTGCCGACGGGTGTGCGAACACGAAATCCTTGCCGCCGGTCTCGCCGACGATCCTGGGGTAGCCGCGGTAGCTCGCGATGTTGGCGCCGATGGTGCGCCACATCTCCTGGAACACCGGGGTCGAGCCGGTGAAGTGGATCCCGGCGAGCGCCGGGCTCGCGAGCACCGGATCGCCGACCTGAGCACCCCGACCCGGAAGGAAGTTGATCACCCCATCCGGCAGGCCGGCGGCCTGAAACAGGCGCATCAAGTAGTGGCCCGAGAGCAGCGCCGTCGAGGCTGGCTTCCACAGCACCGTGTTGCCCATGATCGCGGGCGCGGTCGGCAAGTTGCCAGCGATCGAGGTGAAGTTGAACGGCGAGACCGCGAACACGAAGCCTTCGAGCGGCCGGTAGTCGAGGTAGTTCCAGACCCCGGGCGCCGAGCGCGGCTGGTCGCGATGAATCTGCTCGGCGAAGTGGGTGTTGAAGCGCCAAAAATCGATCAGCTCGCACGCCGCGTCGATCTCCGCCTGGTAGGCGGTCTTCGACTGGTTGAGCATGGTCGCGGCGTTGAGCGTCGCGCGCCACGGCCCGGCCAGTAGCTCGGCGGCACGCAGGAAGATTGCGGCGCGCGCTTCCCAGGCCATCTCCGACCACTCGCGCCACGCCGCCGCCGCCGCTCCGACCGCCGCCGCCACCTCGTCGGGCCCCGCCATGTGAGCGTGACCGAGAACGTGGCGATGGTCGTGGGGACACACCACCGGCTGGGTGCGGCCGGTACGGATCTCGCGGCCGCCAACGACCACCGGGATGTCGACCGTCTCGCCCAGCATCTGGCCGAGCCTGGCCTTGAGCTCGAGACGCTCGGGGGCCCCCGGAGCGTAGTCGCGCACCGGTTCGTTGATCGGGGGCGGGATGGGGAAGCTTCCGTCCGGCATCGTCACTCCAAGCAAAGTGACAGGCACCGAAATAATCGTCGCATCAGGCGACAGATATTTCGGTGCCTGTCACTACTCTACTGCCGCCAGGCCTTCCAGCCGAGAAGCGCGAAACCACCGATCATCAAGGCGCCGCCGAGTGGCGTCACCGGGCCAAGCCAGCGCGGCCCGCCGAGGGCCAGCAACGCGAGGCTACTGGAGAACACCAGGCTGCCGGCGGCAAGCGCCGCCGCGGCGGTGCGAAACTCCGCGGGCCGCGCGCCGAGGCGCGACGCCAACCCGGTGAGCGCCACTCCGAGGCCGCCGTACATCAAGTAGCGAGCCGCGACCTCCCAGGTCGCGAGCTCGTGCTCGTCCAGCCGTTCGGCGAGGGCGTGGGCGCCGAACGCTCCGGCGAGCACCGAAAGACCGCAAAGAAAGGCCCCGACACCCAGCCAACGCATCGCCGCTCCTCCCTCCGGTATCCTAGTCCAACCAGGCTGCCGGATCGGCCCGGCCGCCGGTCCACCCTCGAAGGCCCTCACATGTCCAAGACTCGATTCCTCCTTCTCACGGTCGCCGCGCTCGCCGGCCTTTTTGTCGCCGTTCTTGTCGCAGCCTGCCGCGAATCACCGCTCGCGGCCGGCGAGGTCGACGCCGCATCGGTCTCCTCTGCTGCACGGTTCTCCTCCACTACGCCGTGGCAGCGCCTGCCGCCACCGGCCGACTTCGCTCCCGACCAGGTGCTGCGCGCCGGCTTCCTGGTGGTCGACGGCGTCTACAACAGCGAGCTGATGGCGCCCTACGACGTCTTTCACCACACCCCGTTCCACACCGCTCCCGGTCCGGGCATCGAAGTGTTCACGGTCTCGCCGGACGGTACTCCAGTCACCACCTTCGAGGGATTGCGGATCGACCCTCACTACGGCTTCGCCGATGCCCCCGCCATCGACATTCTGGTGGTGCCGAGCGCCGAGCACAGCATGGACACCGACCTCGACAACCTTGCGCTGATCGCCTGGGTTCGCGACTCCGGCGCGCGGGCGCGGTTCTTGGTCTCACTGTGTGACGGCGCCTTCGTCCTCGCCAAGGCCGGGCTCCTCGACGGCCACGCGGTGACCACCTTCCCAGGCGACCAGGATCGCTTCGCCGCAGCCTTCCCGCACCTCGACGTCCGCCGCGGCGTCAGCTTCGTCCACGACCACAAGACCCTGACCTCGGCGGGCGGGGCCAAGAGCTACGACGTCGCGATGTACCTCGTCGACCACCTCTATGGCGAGCCGGCGGCGCGCGGAGTCGGCGGCGGCCTACTGCTCGACTGGCCACCCAAGAACGGCGCCATGGCGGCGATCGTGCTCGGGTCGGGCGCCGGCTCACCGGCGACTGCCGAGGCGACCACCAGGTGACCGGCCATCTGCCCAGAACCCAGCGGCCGGCGGGGCGCCTTCGATGAGTCTCCAGGACGCCGCGCCAACCGGGGCCTCCGCGGTCGCCGCCACCGCCGCGGTCCCGACCGGCTCCGGTCTCACTCCGATCGAGGACTGGTTTGCTGGCGTGGTGCCGGCATACGGGTCCTCGCGGTCGTTGCAAGTGTTGGTGCTGGTCGTCGCGGCCGTGCTCGCGGCGTCGATCGTCTCGTGGTTCCTCAAACGAGTGGTCGCAGGTTTGTTGTCCAAGACCAAGACCACATTCGACGACGACCTGCTACGCGTCCTCACGCCACCGATCTATACCAGCGTGATCGCGATCGGGCTTCGCCTCGCGCTCCACCGGCTCGCCATCCAGGAGTCGACGATCACCCGCTCCGCTCTGGTCATCGGCACCTTGGTGGTGCTGGTGTGGTTGATCGCCGCGATCCAGGCGGCGGGGCTGGTCTTCAGTGCGCTTTCGCGCAACGCCGACCGGTTCGCGCTGATCAAGCCGACCACCCTGCCGCTGTTCGACAACCTGTCGAAGGTGGTGCTGGTGGTGGTTGCCGCCTACCTGGTACTCAACTTGTGGGACCAAGATCTGAGCGGTCTACTCGCCGCTGGCGGCATCGCCGGACTGGCGATCGGTTTCGCGGCCCGCGACACCCTCGCCAATCTCTTCGCCGGGGTCTTCATCTTCGCCGACTCGCCGTACCAAGTGGGCGACTTCATCAACCTCGACAGCGGCGAGCGCGGCATGGTCACCGACATCGGGCTGCGCAGCACCCGCCTGCTCACCCGCGACGACGTTCAGATCACGATTCCGAACTCGGTGATGGGCAGCGCCAAGATCATCAACGAGAGCGGCGGTCCCCACCCCAAGTTCCGGCTGCGCGCTCCGGTCGGCGCCGCCTACGGCTCGGACATCGACCTGGTGCGACAAGTGCTGCTCGACGTTGCGGCGAACGAGCCTCTGGTGTGCCGCGAGCCAGAGCCGCGGGTCCGTTTCCGCAAGTTCGGCGACTCGTCGCTCGACTTCGAGCTCCTGTGCTGGGTCGAGGAACCGGTGATCCGCGGGCGCGCCCTCGACCAGCTCAACACCGCGATCTACAAGCAGTTCGCCGCGAAGGGCATTGAGATCCCGTACCCCAAGCGCGACGTCTACGTGCGGGAGCTGCCGCGAACTTGAGCCCCATCGGAGACCCTCCCGAAGGCGCCACCGAAGGCTCTACCGAAGGCCCCATAGCGCACGGGGTCTCGGCGCGGGCGGTGGTGCTCACCAGCGGCGGCCTGACCGAGCTGCGCCAGGTGACGGTGCCTCGTCCCGAGATCGGCGAGGTCAGCCTCGACCTCCGGGTTTGCGGCCTGTGCGGCACCGATCTGTTCAAACTCGCCCACAGCGCGGAGCGCACCGGCGCGGTGCTCGGTCATGAACTGGTGGGGACGGTGCGCGACGACCCCTCCGGCGCGCGCACAGGCGAGCGGGTGGTGGTCCCGCACCACGTCGCGTGCGGCGAGTGCGCCTATTGCCGGCGCGGCAGCGAGACGATGTGCGAAGAGTTCCGGCGCGACCTGCTCTACCCCGGCGGTTTCTGCGAGCACGTTCTGGTGCGCCGACGCGCGGTCGAGCACGCGCTGCGGACGATCCCCGACCATCTCGACGATAGCGCGGCGGTGTTCCTCGAGCCCGCCGCCTGCGTGCTGCGCGGGATCGAGCGCGGCGGGCTCGCCCGCAGTGGCGCTCGGGTCGCGATCCTCGGCGCCGGCAGCATGGGTCTGCTCCACCTGTTGGTGATCAAGGCGATCGACCCGCAGGCGCGGGTGCTGGTCATCGAGCCCAATGACGAGCGCCGTCGCCTCGCCTGCGAGCTCGGCGCCGACCGCGTCGCCCATCCGACCGTTTCGGACGACGGGACGGATCTCGAATCCTGGGCGCGCGAGATCGCCGGGCCGGATCTGCGGTACGGCGTCGATGTCGCCTTCGACACCGTCGGCGGCAGTCGCGGCCTCGAGTCGGGCCTGGCGGTGCTGCGGGAAGGCGGCACCTTGGTGCTGTTCGCCCACGACCTCGGCGCCACCAAACCGGACATCGACTGGAACCGCCTGTTCAAATCCGAGCAGCGGATCGTCGGTACGTACTCCGGGTCGCTCGCGGAGCAACGCCGGGTGTTCGATCTCCTGACTGCGGGAACACTCGATCCCTCGCCGCTGGTCAGCCACCGCCTGCCGCTGTCGCAGTTCGACCGCGCGGTCGAGCTCTGCCGCAGCCAAGCGGCGCTCAAGGTGCTGCTCGAGCCCGACCGATGACCCCAACCAAATGACTCTACCGAGAACCCAGCGACAGTGGCATCTCCTCGGCCCCGAGCGGGTCGAGCTACGTGAGGTGCCCCTGGAGCCACCGCGCGGCGAGGAACTGCTGGTGCGAATCGAGGCAGCGACCACCTGCGGCACCGACCTGAAGGTCTACCGCCGGGGCGGTCATCCCCGGATGCTTCGAGCCCCCTGTCCGTTCGGCCACGAGATGGCGGGCGTCATCGCCGCTAGCGGTTCCGACCAGCGGCTTTGGCGCGAGGGCGAACGGGTGGTGATCGCGAACTCGGCGCCTTGCGGCGAGTGCCGCGACTGCGCCCGTGGCCGCTTCAACTTGTGCTCCGACCTCGAATATCTGAACGGCGCTTTCGCCGAGTACGTGCTCGTTCCCGAGCGGTTCGCCCGTCGCAGCGTCTATCGAATCCCGGACCACCTCACTCCCGAGATCGCCGCGCTCACCGAGCCGCTCGCCTGTGCGGTCCGCTGTGTCGCGAGCGTCGAGCGCTTCCTCGCAAAGGCTGAGGCCACCGGACCGCCGACCGTGATCGTCTACGGCGCCGGACCGCTGGGACTGCTGTTGGTGGCGCTGCTCGCCGAGCGCCGCCTCGACGTCGCCTGCGCCGATCCCAACCCCGGCCGGCTCGTCGTCGCCCGGAGCTTCGGCGCCGCGATTGTGGTCGAGATCGGCCGCCGCGGTGGCTCGGCTCCGACAGTGCTCGCGGCCGCCGAACCGATGCTCGACGTCGAGCGCTTCGACCTGGCGATCGACGCCACCGGCGCTCCCGAAGTCTGGCTCGACGCGGCGGCGTCGGTGCGACCCGGAGGCCAGGTGGTGTTCTTCGGAGGCACCGCCGCGGGAGTCGAGATCTCGATCGACGCTCAACGGCTGCACTATGGCGAGCTCACCCTCGCCGGCGTTTTCCACCATCGCCCGGACGACTTTGCGCGCGCGCTCGATCACCTCGCGCGCAAGACCGCTCCGTTCGAAACTCTGCTATCCGAACGCAGGCCTCTCGGCGAGCTCGAGGCCGCGCTCGGCTCGATGATCGCGCGGACCGCGCTCAAGGTGGCGCTCAGTTCTACCGTCGGATGATGGCCTACCGTCGGATGATGGCCTACCGTCGGGTGATGGTCGAGCCGCCAGACGGCTCGCCCGAGCGCGTTACCCGAAGAAGCCGCGAAAAACCGACACAGCCGCGAGCAACCCCAGGACCACGACCTCGACCGCCCACACCAGCAGTGGACCCAGGCGCTCGCGTCGCCGGCGCTCGCGCTCGGCGGCCTCGATCCACGGATCCTCGCTCGCCGTCTGCGGCACGGCCGTCCGCGGCGCCGCCTGCCTCGGCGCTGGCGAGGCCGGAATCTCGATACCGTGTCTCACTTCGTTCGCCAGCGTTACCTCGAGCTCGAGAGGGGACGGCGCCGGCGGACCGGCGGACGGCGAATCGAGGCTCGAACGGAAAGAGCCGACATCGATCATCACCGTCGGGTCTTCGGATCCGATCGACGCCGCAACGGGCTCGTGCGTTGGCGGTGGAACTGGCGGCGGCACGGGCCCGCTCGCAGCCTCCCGCGCCTGACGGCCGAGAGCTTCGAGGTCGGGCAGAACCACCAGCTGGGTCTTGAAATCTGAGCTCGGGTCGCGCACCGGCGGCGCCGGCTCCGGGATCACCATCGGTAGCGGATCCTCGTCAGGCTCGGGCTGTGAATCGAGGAGTTGGAACACCGCCGAGCGAGTTGTGTCGATCGTACCTTCCTGCCGACGCGGCATCCCGGGGGCGATCAGCGGCGGGGCGATCTCGTCGAGTCCATCGAGGCCATCGAAGCCTTCGAGTCCTTCCGATGCCTTGATGGCGGGCTCGGGCCCGGCGTCGAGGACCTGCTCGGCGACCAGCCAACCGGCCAGGTCCTCGCGTTCGTCGGGCTCGCTCACACCAGGAACTTCGAAGTGGAAGGCGGGCTCCGCGCTCTCGCCCGAGGCCGCCGCGTCATCGCTCGCGGGCGCCGCGTCGTCGACCACGAACGGCGTGCCACCATCCTCGATCAGGTGCTCGACCATGCGGTCGATCAATTGCTGGGAGGACTCCGAGAGGGTCAAGAAGTGGAGTCCGATTCCGCCGGGGCCGTCAGCGCTCGTGGGACGCGACCAGGCGACCAGTCCGCGAGCCTCGATGAGCGGCGTGCCGTCAGCCAGTCGGAAGGTGACCGCGACATCCAGGTCCTTGGGCGGCCGTTCTTCGGTGACCACCAGCACCCCGTCTCGCGACAGCAGTCGCCGGTAGACCTCGACCACTGCCGCCAGGTCGTCGGCCACCACCACGATCCCCTGCTCCTCGATCCGCGTTTCGATTGCCATAGCCTCTCGAGCCTCTCCCCCTTTGATCCTAACGCCCCGATGGTAGCCGTCAGCGCCCGCGCTCGGGCGCCGGCCGGCCAGCCGCTATACTGGCGATCTTTTCGGAGTTTCGGAAGATGGGGAACCAGCGCGCCTCCCCCGATCTCGGCGAGCTTCGCGACGCGATCGAGGACGTCGACCGAAGGCTGCTCGAGTGCTTCCGCGAGCGGATGCGGCTCTCGGAGCAGATCGCCGCGGTCAAGATCCAACAGGCGGTGCCGTTCCGTGACCAGCTGCGTGAAGAGCAGGTGCTGACCCGGGTCCGCCAGACCGCGGCCGAGCTCCAGCTCGACCCTCACCAGATGGAGCATCTGTATCGGCTGATCATGGAGATGTCGATCACCCATCAGCAGACCCACATCGCCGAGCTCTCCGAGACCCCGCTGCGGCTGTCTTACCAGGGCGTCGAAGGCTCGTTCAGCCACCTGACCGCTCAACGGCGCTACGCCGGGCGTCCCGGCGGCGTCATCCTCCGCGGTTTCGAGACTTTTCGCCGCGCCGCGGAGACCGTACTCGACGGCAGCGCCGACGCCGCCCTGCTGCCGATCGAGAACAGCACCGCCGGCAGCATTAACGAGACCTACGACCTGCTCGCAGAAGGCGGTCTGGTGATCAATGCCGAGGAGATCACCGCGATCCGCCACTGCCTGCTCGGTCTGCCGGGCGCCGAGATCGGACGGCTGCAGCTGGTGATCTCGCACCCGCAGGCGTTGATGCAGTGCGAGGCCTTCCTGCACCGCCTGCCGGGGGTGCGCAGCCAGCCGGAGTTCGACACCGCCGGCGCCGCCCACCGGGTCAAGCAAGGGAACGATCCGACGGTGGCAGCGATCGCCAGCGAGACCGCGGCGACGGTCTTCGGACTCGAGATCTTGCAACGCGACATCCAAAACCAGTCGGCGAACTTCACCCGTTTCGTCGAGGTCGCGCGCGAGGCCGCGACCTGCCCTCCCGACCGGCCGTGCAAGACCTCGCTGCTGCTCGCCACCGGCCACCGCCCGGGCGACCTCGGCGAAGTGCTGCTCCACTTCGCCAACCGCAGCGTCAACATCGCCAAGCTCGAGTCGCGACCAATGCCGGGCCAGGCCTGGCAGTACCGCTTCTATCTCGACGTGGAGGGCCACGCCCAGTCGCAGCCGATTCGCGACGCGCTGAGCGCGATCGAGCCGCTGACTCGCGAGCTGCGGATTCTCGGCACCTATCCCCAGGCGACCCTGCCCGTCGAGCTCGCGGTCGATGGCACCCCGGCCGCCCCGGCCGCTGCGCCGTCTCCATGACCGAGACCGATCGCCGCTTCGACGTACTGTGCGTCGGCGCTGGGATCTTGGGTCTCGCCACCGCGATGACCCTCGCCCGCGAGCGCCGATGCTCGGTGGCGGTGCTCGAGGCCGAGGCGGCGGAAGCGACCCACCAGACCGGTCACAACAGTGGCGTCATCCACTCAGGCCTCTACTACCGCCCCGGCTCGCAGAAGGCGCGCAACTGCGTCCGCGGTCGCCGCCGGTTGATCGACTTCTGCGAGTCCGAGGGGATCCCGCACGAGATCTGCGGCAAGCTAGTGATCGCCGCCTCCGAGGACGAGCTCGGGCGGCTCGACGAGCTCGAGCGACGGGGCCGCGAGAACGGACTGGCCGGGATCGAGCGCCTCGGACCAGAACAGATCGCCGAGTTCGAGCCCCACGCGGTCGGCAAGGCGGCGTTGTGGGTACCCGAGACCGGAATCGTCGACTACCGCCAGGTCGCCCGCGCCTACCTCCGGCGGATCGAAGGCGACGGCGGGGTGATTCGCTTCGGCGCCCGGGTCACTGCGATCCGGGTCGCCCGCGGCGACCGGGTCACCGGCGACGAAGTGGTCGCCGAGACCGCCGCAGGCCGCTTTCGCGGCCGCGCCCTGATCAACTGCGCCGGTCTCCAGTCCGATCGCGTCGCTCGTCTCGCCGGGATCCGGCCGGGTGTCCGGATCGTGCCTTTTCGCGGCGACTACTTCGACCTCGCCGAGCACCGCCGGCCGCTGCTGCGCAACCTGATCTACCCGGTGCCGGATCCACGTTTCCCGTTCCTCGGCGTCCATTTGACCCGGCGCATCGACGGCTCGGTCGAGGCCGGTCCCAACGCGGTGTTGGCGTTGCGCCGCGAAGGCTACGCGCCGCCGCGGTTCTCGCTGCGCGACACCGCCAGCAGTCTCAGCTACCCCGGATTTTGGCTGCTCGGCCTGCGTTACTGGCGGATCGCCGGCCGCGAGCTGTTGCGCGCAGGCAGCCCTCACCGCTTCGCGCGCGAGCTTCAGCGTTTCGTGCCGAAGATCGAGGCTGCCGACCTGAGCACCGGCGGCTGCGGCATCCGCGCCCAGGCGCTCGACCGCCGCGGCCGCCTGCTCGACGACTTCGCGATCGAGCGCGGGGAGCGCACCCTGCACGTGCTCAACGCGCCGTCGCCGGCGGCGACCGCCTCGTTGTGCATCGCCGAGGACCTAGTCCAGATGGCGACCGATCAGTTCGGCCTCGCCGCCGGCCGCGGATGATCGCAACCGATCTCCACGTCGACTGCGGCGGCGGTGTTGTGACCTCGGCGTTGTTGCTCGAGCCGGCGAAGCCGTTGTGCCTCTACCTGCTCGCTCACGGCGCCGGAGCGGGGATGCGCCACCCTCACCTCGAGCGCCTCGCCGAGCGCTTCGCCGAGCACGACATCGCCACGCTTCGCTACCAGTTCCCCTACCGCGAGGCCGGGCGCGCTCGCCCCGACCCGCCGCCGGTAGCGCACCAGACGGTTCGTTCCGCCGCGGCGCTCGCGCAGCGGCAGAGGCCCGATCTGCCGCTGGTGGCCGGCGGACGATCGTACGGCGGCCGGATGACCTCGCAGGTGCAAGCCACCGAGCCCATGCCGTCGGTCCGCGGTCTGGTGTTCTTGGCCTTCCCGCTCCACCCGCCGAAACGTCCGGGGATTGCGCGCGCCCAGCAGTTGGCGAGGGTCCGAGTGCCGATGCTGTTCTTGACCGGCACCCGCGACGACCTGGCCGACCTCGAGCTGCTGCGCGGAGTCGCCGCACCGCTGCCGAACGCCCGTCTCCACGTGGTCGAGGGAGCCGATCACTCGTTCTCGGTGCTCAAGCGCTCGGGCAGAACCGCCACCGAGGTCGCGACCGAACTCGCGACGACGCTCGCCTCCTGGGTCCGCTCCGAGGTCATCGGCACCCCGGGACCTCCTGCACTATCCCTATAATCTTCGCTTCGGCGTCAACACCTCCCAGGGAGATCTCATGCACGCATCGCTCCGTGGGGTTGGTCTCCAGATCGGCCTCGTACCTCTCGTCCTCGGCCTCACCCTCGGTCTCGCTCTCGGCCTCGCCGCCTGTCACGACCCGGCAAACGACATGACCAAGATCGCCTATCCAGAAACCGCCCGCGTCGACCAGGTCGACGACTACTTCGGAGTCGAAGTCGCGGATCCCTATCGGTGGCTCGAAGAGCTCGACGCCCCGGCCACCGCATCTTGGGTGGAGGCCGAGAACGCGATCTCGAAGCCGTTCCTCGAAGCGATTCCCGCACGTGAACGCATCCAGTCGCGGCTCACCAAGCTGTGGGACCACGAGCGCTTCGGTCAGCCATTCAAGGAAGGCGGCCGCTACTTCTACTTCCGCAACGACGGGCTGCAGAATCAGAACGTCCTCTACGTCACTCCGAGCCTCGACGGCGAGCCGCGGACTCTGCTCGACCCCAATGGTTTCTCCGAAGACGGCACGGTCTCGCTCGCCAGCATGAGCGTGAGCCCCGACGGCAAGCGGCTGGCCTACGCCAAGTCCGACGGCGGCTCCGACTGGGATAGTTGGTCGGTCCGCGACGTCGACACCGGCGAAGATCTCGCCGACCTGGTCGAGCACACCAAGTTCACCGGCGCCTCCTGGACCGCGGACTCTGCGGGCTTCTACTACAGCCGCTACCCGACCGGCGCCGACGGCAAGGGCGACGACCAGCAGGCGGTCAAGGTGTATTACCACCGCATCGGCGAGCCCCAGGAACGCGACGCTCTGGTCTACGAGATTCCCGAGCACCCGCGCCGCAACCCCTACGCCAGCGTCACCGACGATGGCCGCTATCTGGTGCTCTCGATCAGCGAAGACCGCCTCGAGAACGCGATCTACTACCAACGGCTCGACCGCGCGAGATCACCGGTGGTCAAGCTGCTCGACCAATGGGACGCCGAGTGGGGCTTCCTCGGCAACGTCGGCGACACCTTCTACTTCCAGACCAACCTCGAAGCACCCCGCAATCGGGTGGTCGCCATCGACCTCGAGCGTCCCAACTCCCAGCGCGAAGTCATCGCCCAGGCGGAAGACACACTACGCGGGGCTGGGCTGGTCGGCGGCAAGCTGGTCGCCTCCTACCTCCACGATGTCAGGCCACTGGTGCGCGTCCACCTTCCCGACGGCACGCCGGTGCGCGACGTCGAGCTGCCGGGGATCGGGTCCGTCGGCGGCTTCGGCGGCAAGTGGGACGACCCCGAGACCTTTTACAGCTTCACCAGCTTCACGGTGCCGACATCGATCTACCGCTACAACCTGGATTCCGGCGAGTCGGCACTGTTCAAGCGACCGGCGATCGATATCGATTTCGATGCCTATGAGACCACCCAGGCGTTCTTCCAGAGCAAGGACGGTACCCGGGTGCCGATGTTCATCACC
>JAQBHE010000071.1:0-2746 GCA_032128015.1 Holophagae bacterium | reverse complement strand
CGGCGAGAGAGCTCATGCTGAGCATCGCGGCACAGAATCCGCCCGGCCCCGAGGTCGGCGAGATCGTCGACGGGAGCTTCCCCGGTGCGGCGGGCGAGCTGAGCTACCGGTTGTACCGCCCAGCGAGCGCCGGTCCGCACCCGCTGGTTTGCTACTTCCACGGCGGCGGCTGGGTGCTAGGCGCGTGCGACTCCGACGATCCCTTCTGTCGCGACCTCTGTGTCCGCTCGGATGCCATGGTGGTCTCGGTCGACTACCGACACGCGCCCGAGCACCGTTTCCCGGCCGCGGCCGAAGACGCGTTCGCGGCGGTGCGCTGGGTCGCCGAGCACGCGAGTGAGCTCGGCGGGCTCGAGGATCGACTGGTGGTGGCGGGCTGGAGCGCGGGCGCCAACCTCGCCACGGTGGCCTGCCAGCGAGCTCGCCGCGAGGGCGGGCCGATGATCGCAGGGCAGCTGCTGATCGCTCCGGTCGTCGACGGTGACCTGCAACGCGATTCGTATCGGGAGAACGCCGAGGGCTACGTGTTGACGGCGGCGCTCATGGAGTGGTTGTGGAACCACTATGCAGACGAGTCCCAACGCCGCGACCCGCGGGCGTCACCGCTGCGCGCCGAGTCGCTCGAGGGTCTGCCCCCGGCAGCGATCTTCACCTGCGAGCTCGACCCGCTGCGCGACGAGGGCGTCGCCTACGCCAGAGCGCTCGCGGCGGCCGGCGTCGAGGTTCAGCACTACCCTTGCCGAGGCCACATCCACACCTCGCTGACAGCCGTCGACGTCATCCTCTCGAGTGCGCCGATCCGCGCTCAGATGGCCGCCGCGATCAAGAGATTCTCGGAGGCGCTCGCGCTGGCCTAGTCTCTTCCGGCGATCTGCGGCTGCGGAGTCCGAGCTCGAGCATCGATTCGGCCGCTCGAAGCCCGGTTGATGCCGGGCGACGTGTTCCAGCTGACCCTCGCCAATTGGCGACGCGCCGAGCCCATCAGCGCCTTGCCGGCAGCTCGCGGCGCCCGCCCAGGAAGGAATCGCGCCTCTTCGCTGTTCTCCCTGTACGGCATCTCACGGAAACGGCCGCCAGAGCGCGGCCGACGGGCGGCCAGCAGACCGCCGAGCCGCGGGGTGCATGCTAGTGTGAAATCGCCCAGCGGGCCGGCTCTGTGCCCTACGTGCTCTTGTTTGCCGACACGGTTGTTCAATGGGTCACCGCCTCCGCCCCACACTCGCTTTCGCCCTCACGACCTCGTTGTTGGTCGCGGTCGCCACGTCGGCGCAAGACCCGTTCTTCGGGGTCCGCCAGCGCATGGTCCAGGAGCAGGTCCAGGGACGCGGGGTCACCCAGCCGACGCTGCTCAGCGCTATGGAGACGGTGCCGCGTCACCTGTTCGTGCCCGAGGAATCACGGAGTTTCGCCTACGAGGACCGTTCCCTGTCAATCGGCGCCGGCGAGTTCATGTCGCGTCCCTATTTGTCGGCGCGGATGATCGAGCTGCTCGAGCTCGACGGCACCGAGAAGGTGCTCGAGATCGGCACCGGCTCCGGCTACGACGCGGCGCTGTTGTCACGGCTAGCCGCAAAGGTGTTCACGATCGAGCTGCTCGACGAGCTCGGCACTCGAGCGAGCAAGAACCTCGAGTACCTGGGGTTCTCCAACGTCCGGGTCCGGGTCGGAAATGGCTACGAAGGCTGGCCCGAGGAGGCGCCGTTCGACGCCATCATCTTGACCGCCGCGCCAGAACACCTGCCAGCGTCGTTGCTCGCCCAGCTCAAGGAGTCGGGGCGCATGGTGGTCCCGGTCGGACGCTACGTCCAAGACCTGCAGGTGATCACCAAGACCGCCGGCGGCACCGAGAAGAGAACGATCATCCCGGTCCACCTCGGCCCGATGCACAACTGATGGCGCCTTCCGCCATCCTGGCGGCGGATCCCGCCATCCTGGCGACGGATCCCGCCATCGGACCGCCGCGATCGCAGTCCTGGTGTGGCGGAGCACAGCCCGCGGCACGACCGGCTCACCGGATGAACAAGCGCCGCACCGACCTGCCGCGGTGAACGAGCCCGATCCGGCACCGGTCGCTGCCGGCGCGAGTCTCGGCTCGGGCGCGCTGCTGCGCCACGTCTCGATGCGTTCGGCGGCAGCCTTGGTGGTCGCCAACATCGTCGGCGCCGGCATCTTCACCACCTCGGGCTTCCAAGCGGCCGAGCTCGGTCACCCGGGACTGCTGCTGGCGCTGTGGGTGATCGGCGGCATCCTGGCCCTGTGCGGCGCGCTCGCTTACGCCGAGCTCGGCGCCGCGTTCCCCGAGGCCGGCGGCGAGTACGTCTACTTGCGCGAGACCTACGGCCCGCCGCTCGCCTTCATGAGCGCCTTCGTATCGCTGATCGCTGGCTTCGCGGCGCCGATCGCCGCCGCGACCAAGAGCTTGGTGCGCTACGCCAGCCACTTCTTCCCCGCGCTCGCCGACGCCCCGATGGCCTTCGGCAATCTCGCGATAGCGGACCTGATCGCGATTGCGATCGTCTGGGCGTTGATCGCGGTCCACCTCCGCGGCGTTCGCGGCGGCTTCGCCTTCAACGACTGGATCACCTTGTTCAAGGTCGCCGGAATCGTCCTGATCCTGATCGCCGCTGCGGCTTTCGGGCGCGGGCAGCTCGAGAATCTGGTCACGGTCTCGGACCACTACCGGCTGCTCGGCAGCAACGCGCGCCTGGCCGCCATCGGCACCTCCCTGATCTTCGTCTCGTTTTGC
>JAQBHE010000070.1:0-11715 GCA_032128015.1 Holophagae bacterium | reverse complement strand
GTCAGCACTCTACCGGAGATCGCCGACGCTGCGGTCAGTCGCAAAAGCCGGGCCGCGCTTGGCATTGGAGAAGTCGTATTCGTCTTTCATGGCTCTTGCTCGTAGTGCCGGCGCTCGAGACGTGTGCCCTTGCGCGCCGAGATGATTCGAAGCCGCTCTCGGCCAACCTGATCGACACTCCAGCCCGCACTGGCAAGCTGGGTACCGGAGATCGGGACCCCGCGGTCAACTCGCCGGGCGTCGTCGCGCGGCCTGGGCGATCTGAACCCATCGATCCGGCGGAATCCTCGCCACGATCTTCCCTATGACATCGAGCGCCAAGTCGTCCGCCGTCTTGAAGTGGATGCATGCCTTGCCCATATCCAACCTCTTGCCGGCGAGCCGGAACCCCTCCGCCAGCTGCTCGGCGAGCGCCTGATCGCCGTAGACTGGCATCAAGTGCAGCGACAGGTAGGACTTCTCGGACGCGAGTGCGACGTACCAGAGCGGATGCCCGTTGTAGGTGTCCGAGTAGCGCTGCAGTGGCACCTGGTACACCAGCATTCCCTTGCTCATCACCTCCTCGTAGCCTGAAGGCAGGTTGCGTCGAATGACCTCGCGCACGCGTACGACTGCGGCGCGCCGTTCAACGGAAAGCCCGTCGAGGAAGGCAGCGGCCGCTGATGAGGAAGCGTTACGACTCATGCCCTCAGCCCTTCGAACCCTCGACCAAGGCGGAGCCGGCGGTCGCAGAGGCAGCATTGCCACGATTGACGTGGTCCGACTGCCCAAACGATCATGCTCCGACGCCCTCCCTTGCTCTAAGCCTACCCAGCAACATCTCCTTCATATCGCCTTTGGCTGCGAGGCTTGCAAGAAGGAGATACGCCGTGAGTACTGGCCCACCGCCGAAGAAGCCCAAAACACCCAGGGCGATTTCCGGCGGGTGAGAAATGGTGGCGCCAGGCCAGCCAGAGTCCAGAAAGCGTCAGCAGGCTCGTGAAGTCGACATTGAACTGCCCAGGCCAAGCCATGGCGGCGATATCGCCGAAAAAGACCGGAAACAGACCAAAAGCCGTGCGCGCCGATCACGATCGCCGTGTAACCCACGACACCGGCAAACAGCACCACCAACAGAATCCGAAACGTAGTCATTGCGACCTCCCAACGAGATAGGAACAGTCCGTGCGTGCGATCATCGGCACACTGCCGCGCAGCTTGGTCCGAACCTCAATCGGGCGACGGTGAACACACCGGGCTGCCCGCATCAAAGACGATCCGCCACTGCCCGGGCGCCTCCTGTCGCCAAATCGAGGTGAATCTCGAGAGCAGCTTGCCGGCAGCGTCATGGACCGGACCGGTGCTGAGCGCGAGTCCGCCCGAATCGAGCACCTCGACCGTCTCCGGCCGCCAGGAGAAGGGCGCAGCCGGGGGCTCGAAGAACTGGTGCCACTGTGCGGCGATCTGGTCCCGGCCGCGCGCGGTGGCCGATGACAGGAAGATCGCTTCGCCAGCAAGGAAGCTCGAGAACGCCTCGTGGTCGCGATCGGCCATGGTCTTGGCGAACGCGGTCTCGACATCCCACACCTGTTGCTTCAAGTCGGCGTCGCTCGTGCCAGGAGATCCAGACGCGCCAGGCGATGCCGCCCAGCCGCCTGCGGTCAGACGCCACGCGACATCGAAGCCCTTCCACTCGCCGTCACGCTGCGCCTCGATGCGCGCGGTCATGGCGTCGCCGTCGCGACGGTAGGTGAGGCGCTGGGGAAAGTCGTGCTCCGGGTTGGCGAAGACAGCAAACCCGTCGCCGCTCTCGACCAGCGGAAACGCTACCGCCGATCGGCCGCGCGGGCTGGCAAAGTAGGCGAGGCCGGCGCCGTGCGCGGCGATGCGCAGGAACTCGAACATGGTGTCCTTGCTGCGTCCCTCCTGTGCGACCGCGTCCTGCTCGGAGATCACCCGGCTGATCCCCAGCATCACGCCGCCCTTCGGCGCCACCCAGCACTCTTCGTTCTTGCCGCCTCCCCCCTCGCCCTGCCAGCAGCCGGCGAGCCACGCGAGGGCGTCGAGATCGTCAAGACCGGCTGCGGAGACGGGCAGGGGCAAGCCGACGATGAGGATCACGACGACGAGCATGGTCGACTTCTTCATGGTGACGCTCCTTGCACGATAGGTGGAGAATGCACCTTCGGGCCCCATCAATGTCGAGCCTCGGTGTCATCGGCAATGGTCGCGAGATGCGTTGCGAGCGCTTCCGGCGCCGAGAAAAATGGTGAATGGTCGGTGTCCATCGAGATGGCCTGGCGACAGGGCATCTCAGCCACCATCAGCCGCTGCAGTTCCAGCGGAATGGCTCGGTCGCGTCGGCACTCGATGTAGACCCGTGGCACGCGCCCGAACCGCTCCTCGGTCAGGGAGAGCGGAGATAGCCAGGGCGCCATGGGCTCGATCCCCACCTGCGCTCCGGCACGGGCTACCCAATCGCTCGAAGTCGTGTTGTAGAAAGTCGACGCGATCGCTTCGGCCTGAGAGTGGAAGTGGAGCGATCGTCGGAGACGATCATGTCCGGCGAGCGGCCAGCCTCGCGCGGCACTTTCTGCGCAGTCGTCCACATCGAGTCCCCGTTCGCCACCAGGAAAGCGGCCAAATAGACCAGCGTCCGAATCCGATCGGGAATCTGTTCGGCGCTCTGGCTGAGGACGATGCCGCCACGGCTGTGACCGACCAGAATCACCGGCTCGAGTTCGGCGCGAACCAGCTCGGAGACGAACCGCGCCCACACATCGAGCGTGATGTCGCCCAACGGGGTTCGGTCCCGACCCATGCCAGGGAGATCAGGAGCGCGCACCGTGTGCCCCCGCTGCTCGAGCAACGGCACCACCCGTTCCCAGCACCAGCCACCGTGCCAGGCGCCGTGGATCAAGACAAATGTAGCCATGCGTCTCCTCCGGCATTGGCCCGCTGACCGCGCGCCGGCTGGCCGAATGCGTGCCCACTACTACGATGTCGGCACGGCCTCCGTCAAGTGCAGCCGGTGCTATTGCCGCGCCTCGAGCAACGTCTTGCGATGCGCCGAGGTCAACTTGGCGGACGCCTCGCGCACGGTTCGCGGGCGCATCCTCGATCTCGCTCCAATGAGGAACTCGAACGCCGCGGTCTCGTCCGCCTTCGACGCCTCGCGGATCGCCCAGCCGATGGACGTCTGAACCATCGCGTCCTCGTCTTGCAGAACCTCCGTGCAAACTCGGAATGCCGGCTCGGTCAGGCCTCGGCCGGCGTGCGTCAGATCCGCGGCCGTGGCGACGGCGAACCGGCGAGCCCAGCGGCTCTTCGACTTCGCGAATCGAACCAAGCGCGCCGCCAGCTTCGGGTCGGCCGCCACGACCGCGGAGGCGACGTTGCTCGCAAGCTGGTCGCAGGTCTCCCAGTTGTCGAGCGACGGGACCCAGTCCTCGATGCGATGCCACGGGATCGTCCTCACCGACTTGCCGAATCGCCCGAGCACGAAGATCCCGACAAACATCTCTTCGCGCACTTGTGATGCGCAGAGGCGAGTCATGAGATCGCAGGCGTCGTCGAGCGTGAGTCCCGCCTGTTCCTTCTTCACTTGCGCGGCCAGCGCGCGAAGTGTCGGCACCGACACGCCGAGCACCTTCGCGCCCGGAACGAGCCGTTCGTACTTCTGCCGCGTCGCGTCATCGGCCAACGCATCGAGACGCTGACGAATCCACTTGGCCAATGCCGTAGGCGTCATGGGCAACGATGAGAGAAGGACGGAAGAGGCCCGCCAACGAAATCGGTCGGCGTCAGCCGCCCCCGCCGCCCGCCATCTTCTTCAGCATGTCCTTCGCGTTCTGATTGCTCGGGTCGAGCTCGAGGGACTTCTTGTAGTGCTGCTCCGCCGCCTGCGTGTCGCCGGCCTTCATGTGGGCCTCGCCGAGGCTGTCCCAGGCATTGGAGGACTCGGGGAACTGCTCGGAGTTCATGGTGAGGACCTTGATCGCGCCGGCGGTGTCGCCGGCCCCAAGCACCGCATAGCCCAGCTCGTTGAGGGTGGTCGCCGAAGAGAAATCATAGGCGCCTTTGCGATAGAAGCGTTCCTTGAGATCCGCCAAGAGGGCGAATGCGGCGTCCAGGCCTCTGGCCCGGTAGGCTTCTCCGAGCTCTTCCCCCAAGGTCATCGGTCGCGGGCGGCCGCGATGGCACGTGTGACACCACATGTTGATCCGCTGGTCTCCGCTCGGCTCGATCTTGTCCAGGTGATCGTTGACGTCGCCGAGCATGCGCAGCATCTCGCGGGCGCGATCCTTGTTCGGGTTGCCGTCGGAGGCGAAGTCGTAGGTCGAGAGCGGCTTGCCCTCCTCGCCGACGTGGCAGTGGGAGCAGCGAACTCCCAGCGCCCGGGTGAAGCCGGTCATCGGGGCCTCCAGCCTGGAACCCGGCCATTCCTTGGGTAGGATCTTCAGGTTTTGGGGCTTCTCCGGCCACGACCACTCCTGGGCCGAGGACGGCGGGCCCATGGCCACGGTGACCAGGACAAACATGCCAGCGATTGCGAAAGCCCTACGACACATCACGGCCGCCGTTCTTCAGTCGTGTAGCTACTCGCCACGCCCCTGTTCCTTGGGCGTCGAACGCTCAACGCTCAGCGGCGGCGCCTCGCCGTCCGCTGCAGCGCCTTGTTCGGCAGTCCGGCTCCACTCACGCACTGGCAGCCAACTCCGAGGGATGAAGACTGAGGTACTCACGCACCTCCAGCTGCATGCGGTCGATCTCCGCGAGAAATCCAGACGAAGCTTGGCGATAGTTCGCTGGACTGGCCTCCCGCTTGCGCAACTGCGCTATTTGGTCGTGGAAGTGCCGAATCCGGTCGATCGTTGTTCGCAGTTCCTGGTCGTTCGCGATCATGGTTCCTCCGGTACGACTTCGACGATGCCTCGCCTACCGCCCTCACGGGTGATCTGCCAGTATTCTACCCTGCTTGCTCGCCATCGAGAGTCGTAGCGGGGCGAAGCCAGAACACGCTCGCTCCGAAGTGGGCCTGCGCAGCGAGGTGATCGAACAGGATCGCGGCCTCGCCATCGACCTGGGCCACGTCAAACTCGTCCTGCATCAGGAGGAAGACGTCGACATCGTCCGGGGAATCCTTCCCGGTAACAAAGGAACCGAAGACGATGAGACGAGCCAGCCTGCCAGTGCTTGACGCGAGCCGATGGACGCGGTGAAGTCGAAGGCCAACGCTGCGGCGCCGCGGCGTCAGGCTGCCGAATCGATCGAGCACTTCCGAAAGCGACGCCCGATGAACTCCGCTCGGGAGATCACCTGACTCCTCTAGCTCGGGTAGTGGCACGCTTCACTCGTTTGATCTGCCGAACGCTTTTCTTCACTAGCGCGCCGCCCGTGAATTCGTCGGCGGGCTATCCAGCGCGCGGTGCCGTCATAACCTGCCTAGCAGCCGGTCGGGGAATCCGCGGAGTCTAGCCCGAACTGCCGTTCGGGCTCATATGGGGCCGGCCGACGAAGTCATGATATCTGCTTGATGGTTGCCTCCTGGTACTGCCCGAATCAAACACCCGACCACGGCCCCGCGACTTGGCTCGAGTCCAAGCCAGCCGGGCCGTGCTGGAGAGGTTGCGTTGCGAACGAGTGGCGCAGGAGTCGCGTGTCACTTCCCTCGCAAGGCCGACCAGCATCGCTGCAGGTCGAACCGCTTGGGGTGCGGTCGAGCGGAGATGGAAGGGTCCCAATCAACCAGAGCCTTGAGAGACCGAGTTCCTCGAGACCTGGAGGATCCTTGCCACTGCCAACCTCCAGCTACCCACCACGGACCATCAAGCACCCAACTCACGGTACCAAGCCGATATCGCCGTCTCGAAATAGCGCGGATTGAACAGCGTCCACGCGGCAAACGCCGCAGGCAGCCGGTACTCGACCGCAGCAGCCGCAGCCGCAATCCCACGCTCGATCCCCGAGCGCGCGGCAACCTCGACGCTATCGATCAAGCCGGCGAACTGCACGACATCCGAAGCGGTCGCGAGCGGCCCGTGACCCGGCACCCAGGTTGTGGCATCGACGCGGGTGAGCTCGCGGACGCTGGCCGCGAACCGGGTCGGGATCGCGTCGACGTAGTTCGGGAACATCTGGTTCCACACCAGGTCGCCGGAGAAGGCGACGCTGGCGCCGGCGACCTCGACCGTGACGTCGCTCGGTGTGTGGCCTGATCGCACTCGAAGGCTCACTTTCTTGCCGCCGAGATCGAGCTCGGTCGGCGACGCCGGATCAATCACAGTCGCGGCCTCGAGCCATTCCTTCATGGCTGCTCCTTCGTCAGTGTCAGCGGCTCCGCCGGCAGCACCGAGGATGAGCTCTCGCGTCTTCTGGCTGATCCACAACCGCGGACGCGCACCGGCGTCGGCCGCGAAGCCGAGGAGTCCGTTGGCGTGGTCACCGTGGTGGTGACTGATCACGACATCGGTCGGCCATCGCCCGGCGAGCTCTCGGGCCTTGCCTCCCACCCAACGAGCTCCCGCGACGCCGGCAAAGGTCTCGATCGCCAGCACGCGCTCTTTGCCGGCGACCAAACCGCCGTTGCAAAGGGTGGTCATGTCGCGGTGCTCGAGCGGCGTCGACACCACCGCCCAGACGCCTTCCGCGAGCTGTTCGATTCGGCCGAATGGCTCCTCGGCGACCACCCGAAAGGCAGGTGGCGCCTGAAATGCCAACGCCGGCGCGGCAGGCGCAAGCCAGAAGCCGAGACCTGCTGCGGCAACACCAGAGAGCAGGTCGCGGCGGCTCAGCTCCGCCAGAGACGATCGAACGGGCTTGACGGCCAACGGCTGGATCATGTGCGGACTCCCCGAGATGACGAACCGAGAATGCAACGACGTGAACGGGTCGATCAAAGCCAGCGCACCACCTCAACCAGCCGCCGCGGCAGCAGCAGCCTGGGCCTCGCGCACCGCGTCGCGGGTGGCACGCGCCACCGCGCTTTCCTCGATCAGGCTCTTGATCCGTTGCTTGTGCTCCTTGAGCTCGCGGCGCTCGAAGTGAATCTTGAGCAGGCCCGTGACCTGGGCGACCGCCAGCGCGATCGCCGCGCGCGGCTCCACCTGCTCATTGCTCCGGACCATCGCCCGGCGCAGCTCTTCGATCAAGCGGGCCTCGGGGCGCGGGTCGGTCGTCGGGTACACCTTGCGCCGGAAAAACAGGAACGCTCGCTCCTCGGAATCTCGCAGCACTCCCTTGCGGCACAACCCGGCCGCGACCCGATGGCGAATTCGTGCCAGCCGACTGAATCGGGCAACCCAGTACGAAGCGCGTCGGCGGCGCTTCGATCCCGCAACCAGGTCCAGGCACTCGTCGAGCACCGCGTCACCGAACCGCTTGGCCTCCACCAGGTCGACCAGCGCGCGCTTCTTGGACTCGATCGCGACGCAGCCGGCGAGCGAGAGCTCGGCCAGCAGCGCGCCGCCGAGCGCGAGACGGTACATCGACGCCTTCCATTCGAGCGTGCCGCGCTCGTCGCGCAGGGCGAGCAGCAGCATCTGCTCGTGGAGGTAGAGATCTCGGTCGCGGATGCCGAGGCTCGATGTGTTCTGTGCCGTCATGGCTCGCTGTCCCCTCGCACTGGATCGTCGCTGCTTTGGGCAATCCTACCCGCGGTCACGCCCACCACCGCTACAATTCGGTCTGTCCCGTCCCATCCCCGCCCCCCGGAGAACCGATGCCCCCAACCAAGCCCCTCTGCCCCGTCCTCATACTCGTACTCCCTCTCGCCCTCGCACTCTCCTCCACGCCGGCCAGCGCCAGCGACGACTGGCCGCAGTGGCGAGGACCGGAACGCGACGGCACTTCGAGCGCCTTCGAACCGCCGGCAAAGTGGCCACAGAAGCTCACGCTCTCCTGGGAAGTCGAGGTTGGACGCGGCGATTCGTCGCCGCTGGTCGCCGGTGACCGGGTCTACGTCCAGACCCGCGAAGGCGACAACGAGGTGCTGGCGGCGTTTCAGCTCACCGACGGCAAGCCGGTCTGGCGCAGCGCCCATCCGGCTCCGTTCAAGTACTTGTCGATCGTCGGCGAGCACCAGGCAGGACCGTTCTCGACTCCGTCGTTCGCGGACGGCCGAATCTTCACTCTCGGGATCGGCGGCGTCTTCACCGCCTGGAACGCCGCCGACGGATCCCGGCTGTGGCAGCGCGACCCTACCGGTGAGTTCAAGTTCGCGCGGCCGTTCTATGGCGCCTCGCAGTCACCGCTGGTGGTCGACGGCGTGGTCTACGTGCATCTGGGCGGTCCGGGCGACGGCGCATTCGCCGCCCTGGACGCCGCGACCGGCAAGACCCGCTGGGAGTGGAAGGGCGACGGCCCGGCCTACGGCTCGCCGCTGCTGGTCGAGCTCGACGGCGTGAGCCAGTTGGTCACCCTCACCCAGCGCAACCTGGTCGGGCTCGATCCCAGCCGCGGCGAGTTGCTGTGGCAGGTGCCGTTCAAACTCAGCTTCGACCTCACCTCGCTGACCCCGGTGGTCCACGACGGACTGGTGATCCTGTCTGGCAACGAAGTTGCCACGCGCGCCTACCGGCCTCATCGCGAGAACGGCCAATGGCTGGCGCCTGAAGTGTGGAACAACGACCAGGTGTCGATGGCGTTCAGCTCGCCGGTGATCGCGGACGGCGCGCTGCTCGCGTTCTCGAGCAAGAACAAGGGCCAGGTGGTGGCTCTCGACCCCGCGACCGGCGTTCTGCGCTGGTCGGGGCCGCCGCGCAACGGCGAGAACGCCTGGCTGCTGGTCGCCGGCGACACCGTGGTCGCGATCTTCGACAACGGCGAAATGCGAGTGCTCGACGGCGCGGCAGCCAGCTACCAGGAAGTCGCGTCCTACGAGCTCGCCAAGAGCCCGATCTGGGCGCACCCGGCGCTGCTTTCCCGCGGCGTGTTGATCAAGGATCAGACCCAGTTGCGGTTGTGGTCGGTGGTTCCTGATTGAGGGCAGCTGGTAGTGCCTGCCGCGTAGATTCGGGCGAATTGTCTTGCAGTTCGAAAAGTCCCCGCACGTCCGTCGGCCGCCCAAGCTCGGCCGCTACCCCCGGAAGCACACTGCGGTTATGGCCGATAGTTCCTCATTGACCGGAGCAGCGCGCCCGCCTCGCTCGGACCTATACTTGTGACGTGAAACCTCCTTCTCAGCTCCTGGTTGTGGGTCTGTTGGCCCTCTCGACCGCTGGTCTCGCCCAGGACGACCCGGGGGCCGCCGCCGCCAGCCGCGAGTACAACCTCACGGTCCAGAGATACTGCGTCCGCTGCCATCGCGGCGACGAGCCGAGCGGCGGCCTGAGCCTCGAGCGTTTTGACATCGCTCGCGCGGCCGAGAGCCCCGAGATCGCGGAGAAGATGATCCGCAAGCTTCAGACCGGGATGATGCCGGCGCGACCGTCGCCGCGACCGCAACGCGCGGTGCTCGACGGCCTGTGGCGCGAGCTTGCCCAGCGGGTCGACGCCGCCGCCGCGACTCGGACCGTCAGCTCGGGGCGGACGTTCCAGCGGCTCAACCGCGCCGAGTACGAGCGCTCGATCTCCGACTTGCTCCTGCTCCACATCGACGCTGGGGTGTTCCTCCCCGAAGACACGGTGAGCGCTGGCTTCGACAACGTCGCCGACGCCCAGGGCCTGTCGGCGACGGTGATGGAGGGCTACCTGAGTGCCGCGAGCGAGATCAGCCGCCTCGCGGTGGGCGACCCCGAGGCCACCCGCGCTGAGGTCAAGGTCACCGTGCCGCGGTACGCGTCGCAGTGGGACCAGATCGAGGGCGCCCCTTTCGGCAGCCGCGGCGGCGCCAGCTTCGAGCACATCTTCCCGGCGGACGGCGAGTACCAGTTCACGATCGCGTTCTACGACGCGCCGATCGCCTTTCTGTTCGGCTACACCACCTACCAAGACGAGCAGATCGAGATCTCGATTGGCGGCGAGCGCGTCGCCCTGCTCGACATCGATGCGCTGATGGACGCCGACAACCAGAACCTCGTGACCGCACCGATCTTCGTGCGCGCCGGTCCCCAGCGGGTCTCGGCGGCGTTCCTGCGCCGCGCCGAAGGGCCGGTGCCGGACATCCTGTCGCCCCACGACTGGAGTCTGGCCGACCGCACCATCGGCGCTGGCTACGGGGTCACCACCCTGCCCCACTTGCGCGACCTCACCATCGGCGGCCCGCTGCGCACCACCGGCGTCTCGGCGACGCGAAGTCGCCAGAAGATCTTCCGTTGCCGGCCGACCTCGGCCGCCGAGGAGCCGGAGTGTGCGCGCCAGATCGTCTCGAGTCTCGCCGCCGAGGGCTACCGTCGACCGGTCACTGCTGTTGACCTCGAACCGCTGATGTCGTTCTACCGCGACGGCGCCGCCACCTCGGGCTTCGAAGCCGGGGTCCGCTCGGCGCTCGAAGCGATCCTCGCAAGTCCACACTTCGTCTTCCGCTTCGAGCGTCTCGCCCCGGGCGGCGGCGACCGCATCGGCGGCACAGCACTAGCTGCTCGACTGTCGTTCTTCTTGTGGGCGAGACCGCCCGACCAGCCGCTGATCGCACTCGCCGAGGCGGGTCGGCTGGCCGATCCCGCGGCGCTCGAGGCTGAGCTCGCGCGGATGCTCGCCGACCCGCGCTCGGAGGCGCTGGCGAGTCGCTTCGCGGCCCAATGGCTGCGTCTCCAGGACCTCGACAAGGTCCACCCGAACTCGCTGTTGTTCCCTGATTACTACGAGCAGCTCGCGCACTCGATGCGCCGCGAGACCGAGCTCTTCTTCTCGAATCTGATCCGCGAGGATCGCAGTGTGCTCGAGCTGTTCGACGCCGACTACACCTTCGTCGACCAGCGCCTCGCCCACCACTACGGCATCGCCGGCGTCCAGGGCGATGCCTTCCGGCGGGTCTCGCTCGAAGGCCCCGAGCGCCGCGGCCTGCTCGGCAACGCCAGCGTCCTGACCCTGACCTCGCACGCCGACCGCACCTCGCCGGTGCTTCGCGGCAAGTGGCTGATGAGCGTGCTGCTGGGCAGCCCACCGCCGCCACCACCGCCCAACGTCCCCGAGCTCGAGGCCACCTCCGAAGTCCTCGACGGCAAGCTCCTGACTGTGCGCGAGCGGATGGAGGCCCACCGCGCCAACCCGGCCTGCGCTTCCTGCCACCGGGTGATCGACCCCCTCGGCCTCGCGCTCGAGAACTTCGACGTCACCGGTCGCCTGCGCACCAAGGACAACGGCACGCCGGTCGACACCACCGGCACCCTCTACGACGGCCGCGAGCTCTCGGGTCCAGCCGATCTGCGACGGGCGCTCCTCGACTACCCCGAGGCCCTGGTGACCAGCTTCACCGAGAACCTGCTCGCCTACGCCCTCGGCCGGCGCATCGAGACCGCTGATATGCCGGCGGTGCGCGCCATCGTCGCCCGCGCGGCGCCCGGCGGTTACCGGGTGCCCGAGCTCATCCGGGCGGTCGCTGTCAGCGATCTGTTCACCCGCAACGATCGCGGGCTCTCTGCTCGCTCAACTTCCGGTGGTGAAACACGACGGTAGCTTGTTACAGAGCTGGAACGAGCCCACACCGTGCCCTCCGAGGGTAGCGGCCGACCTTGGGCGGCCGACGATCGGGCGAACGCTGACGATCCCGCTGCAGCGGATGAACGAGCAGGAACGCTCAGCGTGGATTCGAAAACGGCGGGCGAATTCGCGACGCGATGGCTGTTGCCAACGATC
>JAQBHE010000069.1:0-9422 GCA_032128015.1 Holophagae bacterium | reverse complement strand
AATGTGCTACTCAGCACATTGGGTGGCTACTCGCTGTCAGCAGGTGTGGTGGAAGTAGCGACCACCTGCCACTTCCCGCTCTTCTTCGACCAGACGTGAAGGCTGTAGTGGGCGTCGTCGCCGGTGGTGCCATGGGTCATGATCGCGGTGTTGTCGTCGAGGAACACCACCTTGAAGTCGGTGGCCTGGTACTTGGTGCCCGCGGCCGCCGGCGCGTTGTCGGCGAGCTGCGCTTTCTTGTCCTGGACGCCGCCGGGGGTCACCGCGACCAGGTTCTCGCCGAGTAGTGTCGCGACCGTCGCGGTATCGCCCTTGATCCCTGCTTCGCCCCACTTCTTGTCGAGCGCAATCAGAGTGCTGGCGTCGTCGGCGAAGGCCAGACCGGCGAACAGGCCAAGAAAGAGGATCGTCAGAACCAAACTGGTGGTTCGTCGCATGGTTGGGTGCTCCTTGACCAGGCTGCCGCGGATTGCGGATTGCAACCTCGCGGCGCTTGGACTGTCATGGATGGTTGCGGGAATCACCCTATCACCCCAGAGAGAGTCGGCTTCGGCGAAGTGCGTTGGTGACCACTGCACCGGGTGTCTGTTTCCACGGTCGGGTCAAGCGGCGCCCAGCCCGCGGCCTCGTGTCGTCGTCGTCACGGGGTCCGCGGGACCTCGAACACCTGGAGGGAATGCGCGCCTACCACCACCGCGTCCCCCCCAGGATCCGTGCGCGTCGCTTCGGCGCCCGGTGAGGCACTGTCGAGGCGACACACCCAACCTTCGCCGTCTGCCTGGCGCGGCAGACGGAATGCCTGAGGTGAGCCGGCGCTGTTGAAGAGCAAGAGGAGGCTTGCGAGCCCCGGAACTCGCAGCAAGACGCCGAAGGATCGGGCCGGGGTCGCCCCCTCGTCATCAGATCGCTCGACGCCATCTCGTCCCAGGATCAGCGCCTCGATCTCGCTCTGCGGGCCGCTCAAGACTGCGTTCTCACGACGCAACGCCATCGCCCGCCGCGAGAAGTCCAGCAGCTCCTGTTGCGACCGGTCGAGTCCCCAGTCGACCCACAAGATCTGGTTGTCCTGGCAATACGCGTTGTTGTTGCCGCGCTGGCTGCGACCGAGTTCGTCGCCGTGAGACAGCATCGGCACGCCGAGCGCGACTGCGAGCGTGGCGAGGAAGCCGCGTTGGGCGCGGGCGCGCAGCTCGAGCACTTCGGGATCGTCGGTCGGCCCCTCGACTCCCCAGTTTCGGCTCAGGTCGCTGTTCGAACCGTCGCGGTTGTCTTCGCCGTTGTCCCAGTTGGCCTTGGCCTCGTAGGCGACGCGGTCGGCGAGGGTGAAGCCGTCGTGGCAACCGATGTAGCGGACCGCGGAGCGCGGGCCGGGGCCGGTGTCGAACAGCGTTCTCGGCGCCACCGCCTCGCCTCGCCATAGTCGGCGAACGGCGTCACGCCAGCGATCGTCCCACTCCAGCCACGGCTCTGGAAAGCGCCCGCTCGAATAGCCACCCGGACCAAGGTCCCAGGGCTCGGCGATTCGCTTGACCTTGCCCAGCAGCGGATCTCTGGCGAGCCTCTCGAAGAAGGCTGCCCGCGGATCGAAGTCCTCCGGGTCGCGACCGAGGGTGGTCGCGAGGTCGAAGCGGAAGCCGTCGACGTGGAATTCCCTGACCCACGAGCGCAGAGCCGCGAGCGCGAGGTCGATGACTTCGGGCTGCGAGAAATCGAGGGTGTTGCCGCAGCCGGTGAAATCACGGTAGCGGCTCGGGTCGGCGGGGTCGAGGCGGTAGTAGGCGCGGTTGTCGAGGCCGCGGAGCGACAGGGTCGGTCCGCGGTGGTCGCCCTCGCAAGTGTGGTTGAGCACGATGTCGAGGATCACTTCGATACCGGCGCGGTGAAGCTCGCGGACCAAGGTCTTGAGCTCGACCACCGCGCCGGGTCCGCCGCCGCCGGCGAAACGCTCGTCGGGGGCCAGCCAGCCGAGCGGGTTGTAGCCCCAGTAGTTGGACAGACCGGAGCGCGCGAGGTGGAGCTCGGACACACAGGTCTGCACCGGCATCAGTTCGACCGCGGTGACCCCGAGACTGCGCAAGTGATCGATCACCACCGGCTCGCAGAGGCCGAGATAGGTGCCGCGCAAGGCCGGCGGCACCGCAGGGTGGAGCCGGGTGAGACCGCGCACGTGAGCTTCGTAGATCACGGTCTCGTGCCACGGAGTCTCGGGGGCGCGGTCTCCTTGCCAGTCGAAGCGAGGGTCCGCGACGACGCTACGCGGCATGTCGGAGGCGCTGTCCAGATCGCTGGGGCCGCCGTCGGGATCGCCTGGGTCGTACCCGAGCACCGAGTCGTCCCAGCTCAACGTGCCTGAGATGGCGCGCGACCAGGGGTCGATCAGAAGCTTGCGCGAGTTGAAGCGGTCGCCGGAGCTTGGCCGGTACGGACCGTCGACGCGGTAGCCGTAGCGTTGGCCAGGACCGACGCCAGCGACGCGAACGTGCCAATTGCCATCGTCGCCTCGCTCGAGGGGCCGTCGCGACTCGCGACCCTGGTCGTGGAACAGGCAGAGCTCGATGGCGGTGGCGCCTCTCGAGCGCAACCGGAAATCGACGCCGTGGCCGTCCGAGATAGCACCGAGCTCCCACCGCGTGGCGCTCGCGCGGTGGCGGTCGAGTCCGCTCATCTCGAGGATCTCCGGTCAGGCGGCAGTCGCCCGGAGCGTTCGGTGAGCGAACGCAGCCGTGCGAGCACCGACTCGGTAAGCGAGGAATCGGGCATACGCCACCGCCAGTTCCCGACCGCGGTGCCGGGGGTGTTCATGCGTCCTTCGCTGCCCAGACCGAGGACATCCTGCACCGGCACGATGGCGATCTCGGCGCGGGAACCCAACGCCGCTGCGACCAGGCGCCAGACGACCTCGAGCGAGTCGCCGGCCGCGATCGGTCCCCCGACCTCGGCCAGACGCAGCACGCGTTCGCGCTCGCTGCCCTCGAGGCCCTCGAACCAGCCGCGGGTGGTGTCGTTGTCGTGGGTGCCGGTGTAGATCACCGTGTCCTCGGGGCATCGTTCAGGAAGATGCCAGCCGTGGTCCTCGCCGAAGGCGAACTGCACCACCCGCATCCCCGGCAAGCCGAGCTCTCGGCGCAGGCGCTCGACGGCGGGGGTGATGACTCCGAGGTCCTCGGCGACCAGCGGCAGCTCGCCGAGCGTGGCGCTCACCGCGTCGAACAGACGACGGCCCGGTCCGCGGACCCAGCGACCTCCGGCGGCGGTCGGGGCCGACGCCGGCACCCGCCAGTAGGCGACGAAGCCTCGGAAGTGGTCGAGACGCAGCAGGTCGAAGAGGCGGAGGTTGTGGGCGATCCGCCGGATCCACCAGCGGTAGCCCTCTTCGCGGTGACGGCCCCAAGCGTAGAGCGGCTGTCCCCAGCGCTGGCCATCGGCGCTGAAGGCGTCGGGGGGCACTCCGCCGACGGCCGTCGATCGGCCCGCCTGGTCGAGCTCGAACAGCTCGCGTCCGAAGAACACGTCGGCGCTGTGGTGGGCGACGTAGATCGGCAGGTCGCCGTAGAGCAGGATGCCAAGGCGTTTTGACTGGTCGCGCAGACGTTGCCACTGGTCGAAGAACAAGAACTGGACGAAACGGTGGTAGGCGATCTCGTCGACGAGCTCGGCGCGCGCGCCGGCGAGGGCATCGGCGAGGGTACCGAGGTCGAGACCCGCGATCGGCGCTGGCCACTCGAGCCACGAGCGGTTCTCGTACCGGCGATCGAGAGCTGCGAAAGTAGCCCAGTCGTCGAGCCAGAAGACCTGCTCGGGCGAAGACTCGAATGCCGCCAGAGCGGCGCGCTGATCAGCCGTCGCACTGGCCTCGAAGCGGCGCCAGGCCGCGCGCAGCGGCACCTCTTGGGCGTTGGGATCGCCGGCCCTTGCTGCGGCCTGGTCGAGCTCGGTGCTCTCGAGCAAGCCGTCGTCCGCCAGCACCTCGAGTGAGATCAGCTGCGGATTGCCGGCGAATGCCGAGGTTCCGTCGTAGGGAGACCCGGTGGGGCCCACCGGTCCCAGCGGCAGCACCTGCCACACCGATTGCCCGCCGCGGGCCAGGAGATCGAGGAAACGGAACGCTGCTGGTCCGAGGTCGCCGCTCGAAAACCGTCCGGGGAGCGAGGACGGATGCAGGAGGATGCCGCTTCTGCGCAAAGCCGTCACGATGCTGGCGCCTGGCGCCGGCGCGCCGCGTCCGCCCGCTCCTGGGGCAGCGCCCACGCCGCCCACAGCAGTCCGAGCAGCACCTGCGCTCCGCCGACGGCAACCAACACGCCGCGTAGCCCGAGCACTCGAGTCTCGAGCAGCACGCTGGTCGCCAGGATCGACAGCGAGCTGGTGAGCTGGAGCCCGAGCCACTCGGTGGCGAAGATCCGACCGCGGTAGCGGTCGATCGTCCGCTCCTGGAGCAGCACCGCCGAGTACACCCACTGGGTGCCGCCGAAGATGTGGGCGCCGAACACCGGCAGCACGATCCAGTAGCTCCAGGGCAGCACGCCGATTGTGGCGTAGAGCGCGCCGCCCAGCGACAGGCTGACCGCGATGTAGAACGGCCAGCGGCGCTGGTCGTGGAGCAGACCGCGGGCGAGCACCGGTCCGACCCCGGTGCCGACACCCCGTGCCGCGAGCAGCATGCCCATCCCGATCGCCGGTGCCGTCGGCGACAACTGGCCGCCTAGAACCGCGAGGGTGTAGACCAGGCCGCCGCCGCCGACTGACCAGGTCGCCTTGACCACGCCCATCCGCAGCACCGGCGCGTGGGTGCGCAAATAACGCCAGCCCTCGGCGATGCCGGACAGGGTCTCGCGCACCACCGAGGCGTGCTGAACCGGGTCGGTGTTTTGGGGAATGCGGGTCCGAAGCAGGAACGCCGCCGACACCAGGTAGGTCACAGCGTCGAGCACGAACACCGACCGCGGTCCGAGCCAGGCGGTGACCAGACCGCCGCTGGCGGCGCCCAGGGCCAGCATCACCGACCAGCTCACCCCCATCAGGGTGTTGGCGGTCAGCAGCTCGCGCGGCGACGTGATCATCGGCAGCGAGGCGCTGCGCGCCGGCTCGAAGGCGGCGCCGATCGATACCTGAAGAGCGATCAGCAGGTAGAGCAGCGGCACCTCGCTGGGACGGTCGACCAACACCATCGGCAGCACCACCGCCGCGCGCAGCAAGTCGGTGGCGATCATCAGCCGCCGCCGGTTCATCCGGTCGGCGAGGATCCCGGCCGCCGGCGAGGCGAGCGCGCTCGGCAGGAGCTTGCACACGAACACGATGCCGAGGGCGAGCGGCGACCCGGTGAGGTCGGACACCAGGGCGTAGAGCGCCAAGGTGTTGAACCAGTCGCCGAGCAGCGACACCAGGTTGGCGATCCACAGCCGGCGGAAATCGGCGTTCGAGCTCAGTAGCTCGAAGTAGCCGGCTGTGCCCGCAGACGCTGGCAGCGGCGACGGGTCGAGCGGAGGGTCCGCGAGGATCTTCGAGTGGGTCAAGGGGTTGAGCCGCCGGAGGGTCGTCGGAAGCCGCTATACCTAAGGGGCACTCGGGGCCCCCGGTGTCACCTGGGCCCTCAGGGCCGCCGGGTGCCAAAAGATGGGTGCTGGCGCGAACCTTCGAGGACTGGAATCATAGGGGCGCTCGCGCTGCACTGCTTGCCTCGGAGCCACCAGGAGGGATTCCTTTGCCAGGATGGACACCGTCGATTCCGGTCCGGCACCCGTACCACGTGCACCTGCCGCGCGCGCTCGAAGCCCTCTATCCGCTGGTCGGCAACCTGTGGTGGACCTGGACACCGGAGGCGCGGCGACTGTTCTCGGCGATTCACAGCCGCGCCTGGTCGCGCTACCAGAACCCGGTCGAGGTGCTGCACTCGGTGGAGCCGTCCGGGTGGGAGGCGCTGGCCGAGGACCAGACCTTCCTCGCCAGTCTGTCGGCGGTGTCGCGCTCGCTGCGCGCCTATCTCGATTCGGCGCCGGAGGCGTGGTTCGCGCGACGATTTCCCGACTACGACCGCGGTCCGTTCGCGTACTTCTCGACCGAGTTCGGGCTCCACGAGAGTCTGCCGATCTACTCCGGCGGACTCGGCGTTCTGAGCGGCGACCACCTGAAGAGCGCGAGTGACCTCGGGGTGCCGTTGGTGGCGGTCGGTCTGCTCTACCGCACCGGCTACTTTCGCCAGACCATCGATTTCGAAGGGCTCCAGCAGCACAGCTACCAGGAGATCGACTTCGCCCGGCTCGGGGTGAGCGCGGTGGTCGCGCCTTCGGGAAGAGACCTCACGGTGAGCATTCCGTTTCCCGGTCGCGATGTCGTCGCCAAAGTGTGGATGGCGCAAGTGGGACGTGTGCCGCTGCTGCTGCTCGACACCGACACTCTGCCCAACGATCCCGCCGACCGTCCGATCACCCAGGTGCTGTACGTCCGCGGGCGGGAGATGCGACTCGCACAGGAGCTGGTGCTCGGAGTCGGCGGGGTGCGCGCGCTCCAGGCACTGGGCATCGGGCCGGCGGTTTGGCACCTCAACGAGGGCCACAGCGCTCTTCTCCAGCTCGAGCGGCTGCGCGCGCCGCTGACCGATGGCTCGTCGTTGAGCTCAGCCATCGATGTGGTGCGGCGCAATAGCGTGTTCACCACCCACACCCCGGTGCCGGCCGGTCACGAGACCTTCGACCCCGAGCTCGCTGCCGGCGTCCTCGCGCCTTGGGAAGGTCTGCTCGAAGCGAGCAGAGATCCGCTGCTCGGGAAGGGCGGAGGTCGGTTGCTCGCTCTTGGCGAAGCCGGCCGGAGCAATACGCCGGGGCCATTCAACCTGACCGCGTTCGCCCTGCGCACCTCGGGCTACGCCAACGGCGTCAGTGAAATGAATGCGCGGGTCGCCCAGGATGCCTGGCAGACACTGCTCGACAAGGACGAGGGCGGACCGGCAGTCATCCGACCGATCACCAACGGGGTCCATGTGCCGTCGTGGATCGGTCCCGAGATCCGTGACCTGTTCCTCGAGCGTTGGGGATCCGAGTGGGCCGAAGCTCTCGGCCGGCCGGCGGCGCCCCACGAGCTTGCCGAGATCCCGGATTCGCGATTGTGGGCGGCGCACCGCGAGCAGAAGCAGCGGCTCGCGGTGTTCCTCCGCGGGCGCCTGCGGACCCAGTTCGCTCGCCACGGAAGATCACCCGAGGAGCTGAGGGCGGTCGAGAAGCTGCTCGACCCCGAGATCCTGACCGTGGGTTTTGCTCGACGGTTCGCGACCTACAAGCGAGCGGCGTTGCTGTTCACCGACCGTGAGCGTCTGGCGCGTCTGCTCACCCACTCGGAGCGACCTATGCAGGTGATCCTCGCCGGCAAGGCGCATCCTGCCGACCGACCCGGCCAGGAGCTGATCCAGCGCTTGTTTCGGCTCAGCCAGGAGCCCGATCTGGTAGGCCGCGTGTTCTTCGTCGAAGGCTACGACCTGGGAGTCGCCGCGCCGCTGGTCCAGGGCGTTGACGTCTGGCTCAACACCCCGCGCCGGCCGCTCGAGGCGAGCGGCACCAGCGGCATGAAGGCGGCGATCAACGGCGTGCTCAACTGCAGCATCCTCGACGGCTGGTGGCCCGAGGCGTTCGATGCCAGCAACGGCTGGACGATCGAGGGCGGCGACCACGGCAGCGAAGAGCGACAAGACGCGGCCGACGCCGAGGCGCTCTACCGGGTTCTCGAAGACGAGATCGTGCCCGCGTTCTACGATCGCGACGGCGGTCTGCCGCAGCGCTGGCTGGCAATGATGAAGCAGTCGATCGCCTCGGTGGCCGCCGGTTTCTCGAGCGATCGGATGGTCCGCGACTACGTCGAGCAGGCCTACCTTCCGCGGGCCATGGAGGTCGCGGGCGCCCGGCCGCTCGTGGGCGTCGGGACGGACGGATGACTCCGCCGCTGCGGCGGGCGGTGGTCGAGCGCTACGGACTCGACGCGCAGCTCGGCGACGGCGGTCTCGAGAGCCTCGACATCGCGGACCTGCGCCGGTTGGCGCTGGCGATCGAGGAAGCTCGCGCCAATCCAGCGGGGACCGCGGTGGACGACGCCCGACTCGGCGCCGGCGACCTCTACACCCTCCTCGCGCTCGGAGAGCTGACCGAGAGCGAGCTCGAGCGCGGAGGGCGGGTGCCCCTCGCGCAGGTTCTCGAGCGCCTGGACGCCGAGCTCGGGTGCGAGGTCGTCGACGCCGTGCTCGAGGCGTTCGCCGGGGAGTTCCTCAGCAACGACGCGACATCCAGGGTTGCCCGCTTTGCGGCGCTGGTGGTGATCTGGCTGCTCAACTTGAACCCGGCGCTCGCGCCGTTGCGCGAGCTGTTCGACGATCGACCGTTGCTCGAGGCGTCGCCCTACGCGCGGGTGACCGCGGCACTCGGTCCGCTGCTCCTCTCCTCCGACCTCGCCGGCGCCCTCGGAATCGAGCTCGATTCGGGGCTGCGTCTGCATGGGGAGGCTGCGGTCTCGCTTGCCGCCCACCTCAGCCTGGCCGCCGACCGCCAGCAGGAGCTCGAGCCGGCGATCGCCGAGCGACTGCTGCGCGCGGTCGACCTGCTCGCCGAAGAGCGACCGCGACCGCCACCCGGACCGGGTCCACCGGCCCCGCCCCGGCTCGATCTCGGGCCGCCGGCGACGGTCGCGCCGCCCCGGGAGAGTCCTTGGATGGCGGAGCTTTCGCTCATCGCCAAACACACACGGGTGTGGCTCGATCAGATGTCGCGCGCCCACGGTCGGACGATCGGCCGTCTCGACGAGATCCCCGACGACGAGCTCGCCCGCCTCGCTGCCGATGGTATGACCGGACTGTGGCTGATCGGGGTCTGGGAGCGCAGTTCGGCTTCGGCGACGATCAAGCGGCTGTGCGGCGATCCGCAGGCGGAGGCTTCGGCCTACGCGATCTACGACTATCGAGTCGCCGACTCGCTGGGCGGCGACCCGGCGATGGATGCTCTCGTCGAGCGCGCGCTCGAGCACGGCATCCGGATCGGCGTCGATGTCGTCCCCAACCACGTCGGGATCGACTCGCGGTTCGTCCGCGATCGTCCCGACTGGTTCCTGCAAGTGCCCGCGCCACCGTTTGCCAACTACACGTTCCACGGTCCCGACCTCTCCGGGGACCCGGCCATCGGCCTGTTTCTCGAGGATCACTACTACGACCGCAGCGACGCCGCGGTGGTGTTTCGCCGGCTCGATCGCGCGACCGGCGAGGAGCGGTTCCTCTACCACGGCAACGACGGCACGACGACGCCGTGGAACGACACCGCGCAGCTCGATTACACCCAGCCCGAGGTGCGGGGGGCGATGACCGAGCTCATCGTCGATCTCGCCGAGCGCTACCGCATCCTGCGCTTCGATGCGGCGATGACCTTGACCCAACTGCACTTTCAGCGTCTGTG
>JAQBHE010000068.1:0-11602 GCA_032128015.1 Holophagae bacterium | reverse complement strand
CCGACCTGTGGGCCGGGCGAATGCTCGATCAGACCGTCCGTATCCAGTTCTGGCGCGTGCCCTTCGAGTGCATTCCAACCGACCCCGATGCGCAGATGGCGTGGCTCTACCAAGAGTGGCGCCGGGTCGACGCCTGGGTCGCCGGACATGGTGAAACCGACCGAGCCGGTATTAGAACGGCTCCTTGAACGGGCGCACGTCGAGCTCGAAGGTCCACGCGGTCTTGTCCTGGCGGTGGAGCTGCCAGTAAGTCTCGGCGATCGCATCGAGGCCGAGCAGCCCGTGCGCACCCTTGGCCTTGGCGAACTCGGGGAAGTTGTGCTGGATCTTGTCGCCGTCGATCCCGCCGTCGATGATCACGTGGGCGACGTGGATCCCCGCTGGTCCAAACTCGCGGGCCATCGACTGGGCGACCGAGCGCAGGCCCGCCTTGGCGGCGGCGAACGCGGAGAACGGCGGCTTGCCGCGCACCGAGGCCGTAGCGCCGGTGAAGATCACCGTGCCGTGGCCCTGCGGCGTCATCCGTCGCGCTGCTTCGCGGCCGACCAGGAAGCCGCCGAAACAGCACAGCCGCCAGACCTCTTCGAAGAAGCTGGCTTCCATCTCGGCGAAGTTTCCGAAGCGGTTGTTGCCAGCGTTGTAGAGCACCCCCGCGAGCGGTCGCGCACGCTCGCCGGCGCGCTCGAACAGCCGCCGCACGTGCTGCTCGTCGGTGGTGTCGGTGACCACCGCGGTGGCCTCGTGGCCATGGCTCGCGATCTCTGCGACCACCTCCGCGAGCTTCTCTTCGCTGCGGCCGGCGACGAAAGCGTGCAAGCCGCCGGCGGCAAACCGCCGGCAGAGGGCGGCTCCCAGCCCGGCCCGGGGACCAACACCGACCACCACCGCTGCAGGTTTCATCTCGCTCATTCGCAGACTCCCATAGCACTCCTATCAACGCTCCATCGCGTCCTGTCGCGCCCTTCCACCGTACCACCGGAGCGCCCTCGCGCGTGACCGAGCTCGTCAGCGGCTGCGGGTGACCCCGATCCGCGGGCAGCGGTCCTCGATCGGACACTTCGAGCACCACGGGCTGGTCGGCCGGCAGATCTGTTGGCCGAAGCTCACGAGGGTGCGGTTGAGCGCCAGCCAGTGCCGCGCCGGCAGCCGCTCGCGCAGCGCCCACTCGGTTGCCTCTGGGTCGCGGGTCTTGACGTATCCCCAGAGGTTGGCGATGCGATGGACGTGGGTGTCGACACAGATCGCCGGCTTGCCGAAGGCCTCGGTGAGCACCAGGTTGGCGGTCTTGCGTCCGACCCCCGGAAGCTCGATCAACTCGTCCATCGAGTCCGGCACCCGGCCGTCGTGGCAGGCCAGCAGCTGCGCGGCGGTGGCTCTCAGGCTCCTCGCCTTGGTGCGGAAGAAACCGACGGGAAAGATGAGACGCTCGAGCCGCGTGGCGGAGATCGCCGCCAGCCGCCGGGCATCGGGGGCCGCCCGAAACAGCCGCGCCGACGCCGCCGCGGTCACCTCGTCCTTGGTGCGCGCCGAGAGCATGGTCGAGACCAGCACCTTGAAGGGATCGCGCTCGGCCTCGGCGATCAGAGTCACGACCGGAGGCAAGGTGCCCTCGAGGGCGCGGGTGACCAGGCCCAGCACGGCGCCGATCTGGCGGTTGGTGATCGGGGCGCGGCGACCGATCATTGCCGGCTGTTCGCACTGGCATAGGCACGCTCGAGCCGCTCGAGGAACGGTTGCTGGCCGCTGCCGAGCTTGGTCGCGGCCGCGGCCAGGTCGAAGAAGCCGAAGCGGTCGATCTCGGGAAAGCTCTGGCGCCGCCCGCTCGAAGGCGGCCACTCGACCTCGAAGGTGTTGCTTGCGAGCAAATCCGGATCGCAGTCGCCCTCGAACGCCCAAGCGCGCACCCGCTTGCCGCCGGCGAGAGAGGCCTCGCCGAGGTCGATGGTCGCCGCTTCATCGGTCGGCAGCGTCGCGGTCCCGAGACCGGTCTCCTCCGCGAACTCGCGACGCGCGCCCGCGAACGGCGACTCACCGTCCTCGACGTAGCCCTTGGGCAGACTCCAGCAACCGTCATCGCGGCGGCTGAAGAACGGGCCGCCGGGGTGACCCAAGAGCACCTCGATCCCGGCGGCGCGCTGGCGGTACATCAGCAACCCCGCGCTGGTCCTGGCCATCGCTCGAAGACTCCGGTCAGCGTCCGAAAGCGGCCCGCGGTGAAACCACCAAGGCCAGCAGGAGCGCCGTGGGATCGGCCAAGCCTGGCCCGCCGGTCCCACGCACCGCTTGGTTGCGGGGTTTCACCGCGGGCTGCTCGCGCGGATGGCTTCGAGCTGGCGGCGATAGCCATCGATCTCGGCCGACGGCGCACCCTCCTCCACCGCGAGCTGAAGCGCTTGCTCGAGGCGCCGTGCGACGTCGTCGCGCTTGTTGATCTCGCCGAGAGTGTGGGCCTGATCGAGCAGCAGATCGCGGAGCAGCCGGCGCAGGTCGCGGTCGGCGGTGCGCGCCGCAAAGGCGCGGTCTAGGTTGGTGAGCCAAGCGCCGACATCGCCGCGCTGGCCGGCGAGCAACGACTCGAGCATCAGCATGTGGAAGTTCCTGGGCTCCTTCGCCAGCACCCGCGTCGCTTCCTGGTGGGCGCGCTCGAAGCGCGAGAGCTTGAACAGCGCGCCGGCCAGAACCGCCCGCGCGCCGGCGAGATCGGGATCGAGGTCGAGCGCGCGCTCGGCGGCGGCGACCGCCGCACTCGGGTCACCGCGACGATCGTGGAGGCCGGCGGCGAGCAGGTGGCCCTCGGCGTGGCCCGGGTCGACCTCGAACAGCAGGTCGAGCTCGTGCAACGCCCGGTCGAGCTGGCCGACCTCTTGGTAGGTGCGGCTGCGCAACAAGTAGCTCTCGATATTGACCGCCTCGTCCCGGATCTGGGTTCGACGCGGATCGCGATGGTGGGTCATCCGCGGCAGCGACCGCGCCGCGCGGGCGAGCTCGCGGGCACGATCGGCGTCGCCGTTGCGCTGGTATGCGCGTGCGAGGGTGGCGACGATGGACTGGATGTCCGGCGCCAGTTCGCGGGCCCGCTCGAGGTGGGAGATCGCGGCGGCCAGCTCGTCCGCAGCGAGCGCGGCGCGACCGAGACCGAAGTGGCCGAGCGGATCGCTGGGGTCGAGCTTCCGCGCCTGCTCGAACTGCTCCTTCGCTTGCGCCCAGTCGCCGAGTTTCTCGAGGGTCTCTCCCAGCCTTACATGCGCCGGCGCGTAGCCCGGGTCGATCGCGATCGCTTTGCGGCACCACGGTTCCCCCTGTCGCGGGTCCTGATACTCGAGAAGCACCGCCAGAAAGTAGGGCCACGAGAAAACCTTGCGGTCGAGCTCGTGAGCCCGCCGATAGCAGACCGCGGCATCCTCGAGCAGGCGATGGGCCTCGAGCACCATGCCGTAGCGGCCCCAGGCTTCGGAGTTGCTCAGGTCATCGACAACGACCTGGCGGAACGCCGAGATCTTCTGCCGGACCCGCGTCTCGGAGCTCGACAGCTCGGGATCGGGCACCGCTTGGGCGACCGCGACGGCCGCGCTGGCGATGAATACCAACCACACGGTCAGCGCGCGCGCGTGCCGGCCAGCCGTCATCTCGCTTCGCCCTCGCCACGCCGCAGCTCGATCACCCGCCGCACGCCGCCCCCGGCAAAGACCTCGACCTCGCCGCTCGGCCAGCGCACCTCGATCCGCTCGATGCTCTCGACGTCCCCGAGACCGAGATGGACCCGAGCGTGCCCGGAGGTCAGATAACCCCCAGGAGGCAGCGCATGGCGGACCCACCGGCGCTCGCCCACAACCACCGTCACCTTGGCGCCGACCGCCTCTCGGCGCAGCGCCGGGTCCCACAACCGCAGCTCGAGCCAAGCTAGATCTGTGCTCGCCTGATTCCGAAATACCCGTGCAGGTCCTTCGATCTGGGTGACGATGAGGTCTTGATCGCCATCGCGATCGAGATCGGCGGCGAGCACGCCTCGACTGACCTGCGGGGTGCTGGTGAACGCCGGCGCTCTGGCGCTGGCGTCGACGAAGCGGTCGTCACCGCCGTTGAGGAGCAGCAAGTTGGGCTCGGAATAGCCGTTCCAGAACCAATCCGGACGCGATCCGAGCGGGTTCGGGCGCTGCTTGATCGCGCCGTTGGCCACCACCAGGTCGAGATCGCCATCGAGCTCGAGATCGACGAACGCGGTACCGAATCCAGTGTAGGGCACGCTGGGCAGACCGACCCCGGAGGACGCGGTCTGATCTTCGAATCCGAGGTCGCCGCGATTCTGGTAGAGGGTATTCGTCTCTTCGATCAGGTGGGTGACGAAAAGATCGAGATCGCCGTCGCCGTCGGCATCGCCAGTGACCACCCCCATCCCGGCCTCGCCCACCCCGTAGCGGTTGAATGCCACGCCCTGGAGTATCCCTTCCTCGGAGAAGGTGCCGTCGCCGCGGTTGATCCACAGGTGGTTGGGATCGGAGTCGTTGGCGACGTAGAAGTCCATCCAGCCGTCGTCGTCGAGATCGGCGCACACGACGCCGAGACCGCGATCCGCGAGGGCCGCGATCCCCGAAGCCAAGCTCCGGTCCTCGAAGCGTCCGCCGCCGGTGTTGCGGTACAGCCGATCGGCAACTCCTGGAAACTGCGCCGGACCGCAGTAGTCGGCCCGGCCGCCCTCCATCGTGCAGGTGCGCGCCGCGTCGAACGCGATGTACTGGGTCACGAACAGGTCGAGCCAGCCGTCGCGGTCGTAGTCACAGAACACCGCGCTCGCCGACCAGCCGTCGCCGTCGAGGCCCGATGCCCGCGAGCGCTCGCTGAAGGTGCCGTCACCGTTGTTGAGGAAGAACACGTCGCGGCCATAGTTGGTGACCAGCAGGTCGAGGTCGCCGTCGTTGTCGACGTCGCCGACCGCCACTCCCATGCCGTAGCCGCGATCCCCGACCCCGGCGGCCAAGGTCACGTCTTCGAAGCTGCCATCGTCGCGCTGGCGGAACAACTGGTTGCCGACGCTACCGCCGTTCGGAAAGCGATCGCCGGCGTTGACCAGGTAGACGTCGAGCCGATCGTCGCCGTCGAAATCAAACACCGCGCTGCCACCGCCCATGATCGCGGGCATCGGGTAGCTGCCGGCGGTACCGGTCTGATGAACGAAATCGAGGCCGAGCTCCGTGGTGACGTCGACCAGCTCGATGTCCCACGACTCTTCGACCGCGGCCGGCGCTGCCGTCTGCGCGACGTCGCCGCGGTCCGCCTCCCCGGTACAACCGACGGCGACCGCCAAGACGGCGAGCCAGGCCGCAGACCCCGCTCTTCGAGCACGCGACCGGGATCGAATCGGAGCTCGCTGGGCGGGAATGGGCAAAGGTCTTGATACCACCGCGGAGCGCCGGGTCCGCGACTTGCTTCCGCACGCCGCTTACAGCCGGACGCGAATTCGTTCGCCTGCCTCGAAACCTCGGGCAGACAGCGGCTGGTAGCATACCCGCGCGGCCAAGGCCCCGATGAAATCGCCTCATCCAAGAGCACAACCTCGGAGCGTCCTCGCCGCCGTGACCGCGACGCTGACCCTGCCATTGACACTGACGGTGACACTGACAGTGACCCTGCTCGGGCTCGGCTGTCGAGGAGGAGCGGTCTCGACAGCGCCGTCGAGCGCCGCCGTCGAGCCGATCTTCCGCGATGTCGCGCTGGCCTCGGGCATCGACTTCGTGCACGCCAACGGCGCGACCGGCTCGTTCTTTTATCCGGAGTTGATGCAGGGCGGAGCCGCCTTCCTCGACTACGACAACGACCGCGACCTCGATATCTACCTGGTCCAGTCGGGTCCCCTGCCCGCACCTGGCGACTCGCCGCAGGCCGCCAATCGCCTCTATCGCAACCGTGGCGACGGCTCCTTCGAGGACGCCACCGCGAGCGCGGGCGTCGGCGATCGCGGATACGGCTCGGGGGTCGCGGTAGCCGACTACGACGGCGACGGCTGGGTCGACCTCTACGTCACCAACCTCGGAGCCAACCACCTCTACCGCAACCGCGGCGACGGCAGCTTCGAGGACGCCACCGGCCGCACCGCCACCGGCGACGCGTCGTACTCGACCAGCGCCGCGTTCTTCGACTACGACCACGACGGCGATCTCGATCTCTACGTCTGCAACTATGTCGACTGGTCGACCGCCAAGGAGCGTCGCTGCCTAGGGCGTAACGGACTCCAGGGCTATTGCAGCCCGAGCGAGTACCGGCCGCAAGCCGACACTCTCTACCGCAATGACGGCGACGGCAGGTTCACCGACGTGAGCGCCCGTGCCGGCATCGCGAGCGTCCGCGCCGCCGGTCTCGGGGTGGTGACCGCCGACTTCGACGGCGACGGCTGGACCGACGTCTACGTCGCCAACGATCAGATGGCGAATCTTCTGTGGATGAATCGCGGCGACGGCACATTCGTCGACGAGGCGCTGCTGCGTGGCGCGGCGCTCAACGGCATGGGGCGACCCGAAGCCGGCATGGGGGTGATCGTCGAGGACGGCGACTCCGACGGCGACTGGGATCTGTTCATGGTCCACTTGAGCGGCGAGACCAACACCTACTACGAGAACCGCGGCGGCGACTTTCGCGATGTCACCGACGCCCTCGGCCTCGGGGCGGTGAGCCAGCCCTACCCGGTTTCGGAGTCGGCCTCCACGACTTCGACCACGACGGTTGGCGCGACCTGTTCATCGCCAACGGCAAGGTCAGCCCGGGCGACACCGTGGAGTTCGAGTACGCCGAGCCCAACCAGCTCCTGCTCGGTCTCCAAGGCGGCACGTTTCGTGACGCTGGCGAGCGCGGTGGCGACGCCCTCGCGCTGCTGGAAGTCAGCCGCGCCACCGCCTTCGGCGACTACGACAACGACGGTGACGTCGACATCTTGGTCGCCAACAACGGCGGTCCGGCGCGCCTGCTCCAGAACCAGGCCGGGGATCGCGGCCACTGGCTGGGAGTCGAGCTGGTGACCGCCGCCGGCGCTCCGGCCCTAGGGACAATCGTCGAGGTCCGGTTCGACAGCCGGACCGAGAGGCGGCAGGTACAACCAGCGTCGAGCTACTGCACGAGCAACGATCCGCGCGCGCACTTCGGTCTCGGCACAGTCGACGAGGTCGAGCTCCGGGTGGTGTGGCCAAACGGCGCCGAAGAGACCCGCGCCGGCGTCGCCGCCGACCAGTGGCTGCGTCTTGTAGCACCGGCCGAGCCGGCCGCGCCACCGCTTCGAGGTGGGCGATGACCGCGAGGCGACCGTCGAGCCCGCAGGCGAGCGGTGATCGCTGGCGACCCTGGGTTCGCATCGGCGGTGTTGCCGCGGTCGCCGCCGTGCTCGGCATCTTCGGTCTGTGGCTCGCTGGCCGGACCCCTGTGTCGCCCGATCCGGCAGCGAGCCCGAAGTCGCTTGCCATCGCGACTGGGACCGCGACTGGCCCCTCGACTGTTCCCCGGATCGCGAATCTCGACCAGCTCGATCCTCGAATGGCGGCGGCGGTGCGCCAAGCGGTGACAGCGGTCGAGGCCGCGCCCGCCGACGGCGCGGCTTGGGGCAGCCTCGCTCGGGCTTACCACTCCCACCAGTACTTCGACCTCGCCCGCCGGTGCTACCGCAGGGCGCATGAGCTGGACCCCAGCGTCGCTGCCTGGCCCTACACCCTCGGAGTGATCGCCGCCGAGCGCGGCGAGCTCGCCGACGCGATCGCGCTGCTGCAAGAAGCACAGCGCCTCGACCCGGAGTACCGTCCCACCCGCTATCGCCTCGGCGATGCCATGCTGCGAGCCGGCCGGATCGATGACGCCGCGATCGCGTTCCGGGAGCTCGAGGGCTGGTCGGAGGGCGAGGTCTGGAGACTCGCCGGGTTGGCCCGGGTCGCCCTACGCCGCAGAGAATCGACCGAGGCCGCGCGGCTGCTCGCGCGTGCGCGCAAGCTCGACCCCGAGGACCGTGAGGTGCTCTATCTGCTCGGCACCGCGTACCGCGAGCTCGGCCGACGCGACGACGCGGCGCGCTTGCTCACCGGCCTCGATTCGGCAGAGCTACGCGAGCTTCCCGATCCGTGGTGGCTCGACGCCCTGCGCCAGCGGGGCGACCTCCAGGGTCTGATCACGAGCGCCAACCGGCGGCTCAAAGACGGCCGCACCGACGAAGCAGAGGCGCTGTATCGCGAGGTCATCACTTACGACCCCACCCACTTCGACGCCCTGTTCAACCTCGGCGTGCTCTATGGCCGCGGCGGTCGCTACGACGAGGCGGTCGCAGCACTCGAGAAAGCGCTCGACCAACGACCGGACGCCAGCCAGGCGCGCTTCCTGCTCGCCCTCGCCTACGCCAGCAGCGACCGCTACGAGCAGGCCGAGGCCACCGCCCTCGAGCTCCAGCGTCGCGATCCCGAGAACCCGAAGGGCCGCGAACTGCTCAAGCAGCTGCGCGCCAGCCGGCTCGAAGGCCAGCGGCGTTAGCCGGCAACCAGCACACTTCGGGGCGGCGAGCCTTCTTCTTGCGCAACCTTCGATTGCCCGAGGCATTCCTCCAGTGGCCGTCGGCCGCCTGAAGTGTTCTTCTTCAGACGGCCGTTACGTTCAGAGCGCCTCGAGGGTCACCGCCGCGGCGCACCCGCTCGCGGCTACCGGCTTTCCTCCGACTTGCTCCGGCGCCGCATGCTCAGGAATCCCGTGCTTTCAGGAACGTAGCCCGGCTCGGCATCGGCGTAGGTGACGAAGCCGAACATCATCTCGGCGGTCGTCGGCTCTCCGAATCGGACCGTCTCGCCGGGATTCGGATTGTAGGGGTTGTTCGCCGAGTTGTCCCAGGTCATGGTCAGCTCGATCTGGGTTCCCGCCGGAATCAGCTTGCCGGTCTTCGGATACTCGTAGGTGGTCTGCCAGTTGAAGTCGTAGCGCGGCACGTCGAGCAGCACCTCTTTCGTGCCGTCGGGATAGGTCGCGACGTACTTCGCCGCCTTGCCGCGCAGATGCATGTGCGGCGTGTAGCTGATCAGCAGGGTGTCGCGCGCGAACTTGGTGGTGGCCGTCGCGCTGTAGTTGTCGGCTCCGGGCGGGATCTCGAAGTCCAAGTTCGCAAGCGGGTCGTTGGCGACGATGTGCTCTGGGGTGTAGCCCTCCGGGTAAAACCGGAGCGCGGCGCCCGAGCGATCTGACACTCCCGATCCGGGTCCGGCCTCTTTGTGGTAATGCATCTGCCAGGCGATCTCGATGCCTGGCTCGATCAGAGTGCCGAAGCCGTCGTTGTAGACGGTCGGGTCGTTGCCCGGCGCGATGCCGCCGAAGGGTCGGGCAATGATGTGATGAACCGCGGAACTGCCGGGCCGGAACTCGACCGCCTTGAGCCACCGCGGCTCGGGCAGCATTTCCTTGGTGATCGTGGTCCGGAAAGTGATGTACTGGTCTTCGACACTGTCTTCGACGAAGTAGTCCTGACCCATGTCGAGCACCAGATCGGGCTTTCCAATCGACCAGCCGTCATGACTCGCCCACTGCCGGGCTGGGGGCGCTTCGGCCGGGTTGCCCATCGGCGCGCCGGCCCTCGCCCAGTCCACCAGCACGGCGATCTCGGCCCCATCCAAGCTCCGCTCGTTGGCGAAGACACCCGCGTGCTGCCGGGACGCGTGCCACGGCGGCATGGTCTTCGCCGACACTTGTTTTGCGATGGACCGCGCCCAGGGACGGGTCGACTCGTAGTCGGCAAACGACATCGGTGCCACCATGCCACCGAGGTTGGCACCGTCGGGACGATGGCAGACCTGGCAGTTGGCTTGGAGGACCGGCAGCACTTCCTTGTAGAACGTAGGGGCCGGCTGGTCGACGGCGGCGGTGGACGTCGCGGCCAAGGTCGGTCCGGCCAGGAAGCCCAGAATCAGAAAGGCTCCACCCAGGAACCCCACGACAATCGGCAGCATGCGGTACGTGCGCTCTCTCATCGGATCTTACCCCTCCCACGGTTTTCACGTACCCTAACCAGACCCCAGGCGATCGTCACTAAGAGGTTCTACGTACTGCCGGGGAATCACGGCGGCTCGCCAGGGACGGGCCTCGCCCGCTTCGCGGGCACGATGACTTCGAAGCCACCGCCCTCGGTGATCCGGAGCAGGCGATCGATCGGCACGTCCGAGAGCAGGTGACGGGTGTCGGTGGTTGGCCAGTAGATCTCGACCTGCTCGATCTCGGTCGCCCGGCCGAGACCGATGATCTGACGCAGCGGGTTGGCGCCGAAGCTGCCGCCGCTCGATACCTGGCGGTGGATCGATCTGCGAGCGCCGTCCTCGACGATGTCGACGCGGATCCGCGCGCCGATCGCCGACCGGTTGCTGCCCCGGCCGACCAGGTGGAGGGTGAGGCCGTGGGCCGAGAACCCTGGGTTTTCGAACAGCACGTCGGCGGCGCGATCGCCGGGGAAGGCGCCTCCCATCTCGGCGAACAGGTCGAGGTCGCCGTCGTTGTCGAAGTCGGCGAACGAGACCGCGTGCCCCTTCTGGAGATGGCCCACCCGAGCCGCCAGGGTGACATCGTCGAAACGGCGACCGCCGACGTTGTGGTAGAGCACATTCGGCATCACCGCTTCGTAGTCGGGATAGCCGGTACCGAGGTAGAAGTCGAGAAAGCCGTCGCCATCGAGGTCGCCGAAGTTCGAGCCCATGGTCAGGTGGAGCCGACCGAGCCCGACGTTCTTGGCGACATCGACGAAACCGCCCTTGCCATCGCCGCGGTAGAGCCGCGGCAGGTCGTACGGAACCTCGACCCCGAGGTAGCTCGCCGCGACCAGCGCGACGCCATCCTTCGAGCCGCGATAGCTCGAGACGTAGAGGTCGAGGTTGCCGTCGTTGTCGTAGTCCCAGAACCATACCGGAAAGCTGTTGTTCGGTCCGCCGACCCCTGCCTTCTCGGTGACGTCGCTGAAGGTGCCATCGCCACCGTTGTGGAACAGGTGGTTGGGTCCGCCAAGCACCGAGACATAGAGGTCGGGATAGCGGTCGGCGTCGTAGTCTCCCCAGATCACGCCTTTGACGAACGCCTTCACCTGGACCCCGGCGGCTGCCGCGACCTCTTCGAAGGTGCCATCGCCGCGGTTTCGAAACAGCTGACTCGGGGCGTCGAACGCCGGCGGCGCTCCCCCGTCGCCCGAGCCGTCTCCGTGCTCGTTGCCCACGAACAGGTCGAGGTCGCCGTCGTTGTCGTAGTCGGCCCACGACGCGGTCTGGGTGGGAAAGCTCTCTTCGCCCAACCCGGAGTCCAACGTCACGTCTTCGAAGCGGCCGTGTCCGTCATTGCGCAGCAGCGAGTTGGGATGTCGGCCGGCGACGTACAGCCAGGCTCCGCGCAGGACGTAGACATCGAGATCGCCGTCGTTGTCGTAGTCGGCGGTCACCAGGTTGAGGCCGCCGTAGATCCCGCGCAGATTCGCCTGGTCGGTGTGATCGACAAAGGTGCCGTCGCCCTGATTCTTGAAGTAGTGGGGCTCGCCCCGGGCATCGAAGGTTGTGGCGGTTGCCCAGAAACCTCCCGGACGTTCCAGACGCGCGAAGAGGCGGCCGGTCGCGACATCCAGCAGCGC
>JAQBHE010000067.1:0-3207 GCA_032128015.1 Holophagae bacterium | reverse complement strand
CGCCGCCGCCGAGACCGGTGACGAATGCGAACTGGACCCCCGCGGCCAAAAGCTCCGCGGGCGCCGAGAACGGCTTGTCGTACGGCTCGTCGTCCTCGTTGGGCAGGCTCTGGACGAGGCCGAGCAGCACCGGGATCTTCTTCGTCGCGAGCAGCACTTTGACCATCCAGGCGTCGCGGCCGCCGCCGAGGATCATCTTCAGGCCCTGCTCCTCGGCAAACGCCACGGCCGCTTCGATGTCGCGTTTGGCGTCTGCGAGGATGACCACCGACTGGCCGCCGTCGAGAACCTGGCTCAGCGCCTCGAGCTTGAGGTCGCGGCGCGCCCGGGCCGTGCTGGCGTCGATCGCGCGCGCATAGTGGCGGGCGGCGTCGAGCCACTGGCGCAGCTCCTCCTGGGACTCCTCGGCCTTCTTCTTGGCCTCGTTGTAGTTCGACGAGCGCACACTGAAGGTGGCGAAATCGAAGCGTCGGGACTGGATCGCCGGCCAGCTGATCACCATCGCGATGCGCGGATCGATCAGCATCTCTTCCACGGACCAGCCGTCGAGGCTGATCAGCGCCGCCTGGCCCGCGATCACGCCGTCGTCATCGGACGCTGGCGCGGCGACCGTGTGGGTGATGCCGTTGGAGCGGGTGACGGCGATTACTTCGCTTGCCGGGTGGACCGCGGTCGCGGCGAGCAGTTGCGGGTTGTACTTGCCGATCTCGCTGGTGTCGACGGTCGCCGAGATCGAGTCGATCTCGACCAGGCCCATCTGGGTCAAAGCGTCGAACAGCCCGGGGTAGACGTGCTGTCCCGAGATGTCGATGACCCGAGCTCCCGCGGGTACCGTGACCGTCGCCCCGACTTCGCGGATGATGCCGTCTTCGATCAGCACCGAGCCGGCTTGGGGCGGTGCGATCAGCGAATGGATCGTGCCGCCGCGCAGCACCAGGCTCTCGGCGCTCGCGGTCGCGGGGGTCAGGAACCCCACTGCCAATGCTCCGGCGATCACGACCGCAATCAAGGAAGACCAACTGCATCGGCGATTCATCTCGGGTCCTCCACCAGAACCACCGCGACCTGAGGATCGCCAGCGGCGCCTGGAGTGGCATCGGGGGTGACTGGAGTGACAGGGGTTACGGGCGTTACTGGAGTTTCTGTGGGCTTCTCGTCCTCGGCGGCCGCGGGTTTCTCTTCCTTGCCCACGAGACGCTTCTTGGTGTCATCGATCCGTTGCTGGCGAACCCGATCGGCGTCGCGGTCGAAGTACAGATCGCCGTCAACGAAGGTCTGGAGCACCACCGACGACACGCTCAGGGGGTGGCCGTTGTAGAGCACCAGGTCGGCGTCCTTGCCAGGCTCGATGGTGCCCACCCAGCGGTCGACCCGGAGCTGTTTGGCCGGATTCAGAGTCACAAGCTTGAGCGCCTCGACCTCGGACATTCCTCCCCACTTGATGGTCTTGGCGGCCTCCTGGTTGAGGTGGCGCATCTCCTCGCCGCTGTCGGAGTTGATCGACACCACGATCCCGCGCTCGGCCATCAGCGCGGCGTTGTAGGGAATCGCGTCGTAGGCCTCGACCTTGTACCCCCACCAATCGGAGAAGGTCGAGGCGCCGGCGCCGTGGGCGGCGATCTCGTCGGCCACCTTGTAACCCTCGAGCACGTGCTGGAGGGTCGCGATCTTGAACCCGAACTCATCGGCCAGGCGCAGCAGCTGGAGGATCTCGTCGGCGCGGTAGCAATGGCTGTGCACCAAGCGCTTGCCTTCGAGAATCTCGACCAGGGTCTGGAGCTCGAAGTCGACGCGCGGCGGAATCGGCTGCCTGCCCGTCTTGACCGCTGCCTGGTACAGCTTCCACTCCTTCTGGTACTCGCGGGCCTCGACGAACGCTTCGCGGATGACATCCATCACCCCCATCCGGCTCGCCGGATAGCGCTGCTGGGCGCCAGGGGCCGCGCGCGAGCGCTTGGGGTTCTCGCCGAGCGCGAACTTGATTCCCGGCGGCGCTCCGTCGAACAGCAAGCCCTTGGCGTCCTGGCCCCAGCGCAGCTTGATCACCGCGTTGCGGCCGCCGATCGGATTGGCGCTGCCGTGGAGGATGTTGGCGCTGGTGACCCCACCGGCAAGCGCGCGGTAGATCGAGATGTCGTCGGGGTCGAGGACGTCGCCGGTGCCCACCATCGCGGTGACTGCCAGGCTGCCTTCGTTGACGCTGCCCTCGACCGCGATGTGGGAGTGGGCATCGATGATTCCGGGAATCAAATGGTCGCCTTTGCCGTCGATCACCTCGACGCCGCGCGGCACCGCGACATTGGTCCCGACTTGCGAGATCTTGCCGTCACGGACCAGCACTGTCGCGTTCGGCAGCGGCTCGCCGGTGTTGGTCCACACCGTTGCGCCGGTGATCGCGAAGGTCCCGTAGTCGCGGACCTTGCCGTGGTAGAGCGCCATCACTTCGTCGAGCTCCTGCTGGGCGACCTTGGGCGCGGTCGCTCCGCCAGCGGCCGGCTCCGCCGTCGCCGTCGCCGCGGCGGCGCTGCGCTCGCCAGCGAGCTCCATCGACATCGGTCCGGCGCTCACCGAGCCGGCGAGCTTCTCGCCTTCGACCTCGGCGCTGTACGACGCCTCGCCGGTGCGCGGCCCCATCGACTGGGTGATCTTGAAGGAGAGGGCACGGCCGCTCAACCGACCCTCCTCGATCTTGTTGGTGCCGCGCTCGCTTTCGACCTCACCGGTGACCTTGCCGTCGGCGGCCATGATCAGGCGGGCGGTCGACTCGCGCTCGCCTCGCGGCGACTTGGTGGTCAGCTTCCAGGTGCCGGTGACGTCGCCCTCGGGCTTCTCGGCCGGCGTCTTCGACTCGGGCTTGGCGAAGTAGCGGCCGTCGACGAACACCGCCTTGATCTCGACGCCCTCCGCCCACGGCTCGGCGCTCGCGACCACCAGGTTGGCGATCTTGCCGGCTTCGACGCTACCCAACCGGTCGGCGACCCCGAAGATCTCGGCCGCGCCCAGGGTCAGCGCTCGCAGCGCCGCATCGGACCCGAGACCGGCGTCGATCGCGCGCCGGATTCCCGCGGCGATGTCGGAGGGGCTACCGGCGTCGCCGGAGTAGAAGGCGAAGCGCACCCCGGCGTCTGCCAGGTGCTTCGGCGTGGTCGGCGCGGTCTGGCGATGGTAGAGCTCACGGAAACCGGTCTCGGCATCGGGGTCGCGACC